>JAFDKD010000115.1 GCA_019307165.1 Deltaproteobacteria bacterium
CGCCGTAAGGCGCCCAACTCTCTCTGACGGCGTATTTGAGTGAAACCCGACAGACGTCAAGTTGCTCATGACCGAACTGCATGATATGCTCGATTACGACAACGACCACCGCTTCGCTGAGCAGGCCGGAAAACGGCGCACAAGCACGAGCGGTTGTTAACGCAATATTTACCCACTGAAAACCCGGAAGAGCCTTTGCAAAGGGGGACTTGACATCCCCTGAAGCACCTGACGTCCTCTTGAAGTTACCAACTCGATTAGACTGTCCCCCAGGCCATAGGCGGCGCTGACTTGTAAAATTATATTCAAGGGGGCGTCCTGAATTCATCAGCTCCAAAAACATCTTTAGACGACACCCGGCGCTATGAACCGATCGTGAACTCCCAGTCGCACCAGACGTCTTCCGGGTGCGGGTCCGGGGGGCAGACCAGGCATTTGACTTCAGCTGAAGGGTTGATCACCTTGGCGGCTGCATCCGCGATGGCGAATCCCGCGGGCTTGCAGGAAAACTCCCCCATCCCCTCCTCCAGCCGCCTGACCTGCTGGTAGCAGTTGGTCACTTTTAACTTGAAGCTGTTCTCGGTGACGTCATAGACCTCAAAGTCCCCGTTGGCCCATATGGTGGAAAGCACCATGGCATCGATAATCGAGGGGATATCGTCCTTGAGCCCGAACAGCTTTTTCAGGCGATACATCTGGACCTTGGCATTGGCCGTAAAACAGACGCCGTCGGCCTTGACGGCCGCATCCTCCCCATATTCGGTGTTGAGATAGAGGATGTAATTGTTCTGGAGGTTCCACCAGTTCTTCTGGAACATATCGATGAATTCGAGCAGTTGCTCTTTCGACAGTTTGGACAGTCTTTCCATTTGGATTTTGCTGAGCGCCACGGTTTTTCTCCTTCATCTTGAGTGAACGGATACATCTGCCTAGAAAATATAGCTCCTGCTGTCAAGCAGGAACTTGAAAAATCGCAACAGGGAGGATGTTGGAATTCCCGAAAAGAACGCGGGATCTGCGAGAGGCGTATGAACAATACGTCGCAGAGCCTGCCCTGGCGAAAACGGGGGGAGGCGCGACCGAAGGCAATCGGCCAGAGATAGGCGCTGCTGCTTGTGTTTGCATCCCGAACCTTTTCAGAGGGGAGATGACGCCATCATGGTGATAAGGGAAAACCGACACTCATTGACCCCTTGCCGCCATTTCGATATACTTCGCGCCATCGACGCTATTCCACACCCACATCTTTCAGAGGACTGCCATGACACCCCACCATGACACGCTTGCGAAACAGGATATCGAAACCCTGATTCATCCCTACACGAATCTTGCGCTTCATCAAGAGAAAGGGCCGCTCGTATTGGAGCGCGGCGACGGCATTTACGTGTGGGACAACGACGGCAAACAATACATCGAGGGCCTTGCCGGCCTCTGGTGTACGGCCCTGGGGTTCGGCGAAAAAGAGCTGGTCCGTGCCGCCTCCGAGCAAATGAGCAAACTGCCCTACTACCACCTGTTTGGAGGCAGAAGCCAGGGACCTGCCATTGAATTGGGGGAGCGCCTCAAGACCATGGCGCCGTTTCCCGTTTCCAAGGTATTCTTCGTCAATTCCGGGTCGGAGGCCAATGACAGCGCCATCAAGCTCATCTGGTATTACAATAATGCCGTGGGGCGGCCCCGAAAGAAAAAGATCATCAGCCGATTGAAGGCTTACCACGGCGTGACCATCGCTTCGGGGAGCCTTACGGGCCTGCCCATGGTTCACCAGGATTTCGACCTCCCCATACCCAATATCCTGCACGCCGACTGCCCCCATTACTACCGTTTTGCGGAACCGGGAGAATCGGAGGAGGAATTTGCAACGCGCCTGGCCCGCAATCTTGAAGACCTCATCCTCAAGGAAGGCCCGGACACCGTGGCCGCATTTATCGCGGAGCCGGTCATGTGCGCGGGGGGCGTGCTGGTACCGCCCCGGACCTATTTCGAGAAAGTTGGGAAGGTCCTGTCCACCTATGATGTCATTATGATCGACGACGAGGTCATTTGCGGGTTCGGCAGGACCGGGAATATGTTCGGGTGCGAGACCTTCGGCTTTACCCCGGACATGATGACCGTGGCCAAGGCCCTCTCCTCCGCCTATCTTCCCGTGGGCGCCGTGCTGATCCCGGAGATCATATATGAGGCCATGGTGGATGAAAGCCGCAAGCTGGGCGTCTTCGGTCACGGATTCACCTATTCCGGACACCCCGCATGCGCGGCCGTGGCACTGAAAAATCTGGAGCTCATCGAGAAACGCGGAATCGTCAATCACGTGCGGTCGATAAGTCCTCGATTTCAGGAGCGGCTGACGGCCCTTTGCGATCACCCGCTGGGCGGCGAGGCCCGGGGCATCGGTCTGATCGGCGCATGCGAGTTGGTGGCCGACAAAGAGAACAAGCGGCCGTTCGATCCGCAGCAGGGTGTGGGCGCTTACTGCGCCATGCAATGCCAGAAACGCGGTCTGATCATCCGGAGCCTGGGTGACACCATCGCCTTCTGTCCGCCGCTGATCATAACGGAATCGCAGATTGACGATTTGTTCGACCTGTTTGTTCAAGCCCTTGACGACACGGAGGCATGGGTCGTCAAAGAGGGTTTGAGGTAAAGACCGCCTCAGAAGGCGGGAGACGAAATGGCCCCCTTTACAAGGGAAACTTCGAGAAAACAGTCTCGGACAGAGGACGGAGGTCAGGAGAATATCGAATAACGAATATCGAACAAGGAATGTCGAAGGGACGGAAGATAGAGGGCAGAAGAAAGAGGGCGGACCCGGCTTCGCTAAAGGGCAGCTTCGCCGCGGACCCGCCAAACAACGACGGGAAATCCAGAGTAACCTCATTTCAAATGTCATTCCCGCATGCAGTTGGCGGCCGTTCGGCCCTGAGCTCACGGCCGAAGGGGAATCCAGAAAACCAAAATGGAAGGATTTGTATTTTGATATGATTGCTGGGTCCCCGCCAAATTCATGCGGGGACGACGAGAGGGGGAGCGCAGCGGTGATCCCGCCGTTTTTTGGCTGGGGATGACGGAGAAAAGGGGCTCAATCTTCAATGTTTAATGTCTAATGCCCTTATCTTGGCAACCTTTAACCCGCAACTCACAACCTGTAACTGTCAACAAGGAACAACGCACCAAGAACCAAGAACGAAGCACCCTGAACCTTGACCCTACGAAGTTTCTTATGAGCGACACATTTCCTATTCTGGATCTCAAGGGATCCCATTTCGACATCGGCTTCACGCACGGGCAACGTTTGTCCAAGGCCATCAAGAGCAACTTGGCACTTTACGAGGACATGGTCCGGGGCATGACCGGTATGGATCTCGGCAAGGCCCTTAAAAGAAGCCGACCCTATCGTGACGTGCTTCAGGAGCACACGCCCCACCTGCTGGAAGAAATGGAAGGGATCGGCCGCGGAGCGGACGTAACCCTGGATGAGGTCGTGTTTCTCAATGCGCGCACGGAACTTATGTCCGTGCGCGACCCCGCGGCCGTGGGCGAATGCACGGCCATGGGCCTCACAGGCGAAAGGACCGTGGGCGGCCACCCCCTGCTGGCCCAGAACTGGGACTGGCATCATCGGGTCATCAACGGGACGGCCCTCTTTCGCGTCTCGCCGCCCGGAAGACCGACATGCCTGCTCCTGGCGGAAGCGGGACAGGTGGGAAAGATCGGGATCAACGACAACGGTCTGGGGGTGCTGCTCAACATCCTGTTCTGCGGCAAGGTCCGAATAGGACTGCCGGTACATGTCCTCCTGCGATGCGTACTTGAAATGACCGATGTCGCCAATGCCCTATCCTTCCTTCAGGGGGCCCCGAGGGCGTCATCCAGCCACTTTCTTGTGGGCGATGCTCCCGGAAATATTATGGGACTGGAACTCACGCCTGAAACGATAGGTCGGATACTCCCGGTGCGGGGGGCGGTCGTTCACACCAATCATTTCTGCGATCCTTCACTCAAAGACGGGGACGAAGGACCCACGTTGTTTCCGGACAGCATCCCCAGGTTTGATCGCGCCGACGGTTATCTTAAAGCGCGGGAGAAATGGGACATGAACGGGCTTCGGGGCATGTTCGTCAACCATGAGGAGGGCCCGGCGTCCATCTGCCGCCACCTGGACCCGCACGCACCCGAGCACATGCAGATCGTCACCGTGGCCTCCGTGTTCCTTCGTCTTTCGGAACGGGCCATGGACGTATCCTGCGGCCGACCATGCCGGAACGCCTATCAGCGAATCGCGTTGCAGGCCGCCACATGACACACGATATTTCAGAAGAGAATCACCACAGAGAACACAGAGAGCACAGAGAAAAGCAAAAACAGGCGAAAATGGTGGCGTTGTCTTACATGGGCATGTAGGGGCGGGTTCTACACCGCCTGTTTCCAGGCATACGCTTGTTTAGCGGGCTCTTTCCGATTTCGATTTAAGTACCCATTTCAGACTCTATGGGGATCGAGGATCGGCCATGAAAAGCATGGGACTGCCGAGAATAGAAAAGCAAGCATGCTTGGTTTTCTATCTTCGGCAGCCCATGCAGACCCAATGAGTCCTCATTGGGTCAAACTGCGCAGCAGTTTTCCTGGTCGATCACCAAGCCAATTTCTATCTCTGTGCTCTCTGTGTTCTCTGTGGTGAATCTTTCCTAATCAGCATATCAAAGAGAGGAACCAGCTGCTATGGCCGATGACAATGTGTTGAAAAAGGTGCTCGACAAAATCGATGACATGAAAACGGAACTGGTGAACGCGACGTCGGCGCTTGTTCAAATACCCAGCGTCCATGGCGAGGAGGCCGAGGCCCAGGCCTTTATGAAGGCGCGGTATGAGGAACTGGGTCTGGCCGTCGAGACCTTCGAAGCCGACCTGGAGGAAATCAAGGCCCATCCGGCCTACATTGATACGGGCCACACCTATGACGATCGCCCCAACGTGGTCGGTATTCTGGACGGTTTGGATGATGCCCCTTCCCTGATCCTGAACGGCCACGTGGACGTTGTTTCCCCGGAACCGATCGACAAATGGACGGCCGATCCCTGGGGCGGCGAGGTGAAGGAGGGCCGAATGTACGGGCGGGGGGTCTATGACATGAAAGCGGGCGTCATGGCCAACCTGTTTGCGACCAGGGCGATTCTCGAAAGCGGCCTCAAGCCCAAGGGCCGTCTCATCCTGCAAAGCGTCATCGAGGAAGAGGCCGGCGGCAGCGGCGGCGCCCTCGCCTGCTTCCTGAAAGGCTATTCGGCCGACGGCATGCTGGTTCCCGAGCCGTCCAACCACAACGTGGTGATCAGCCACGCCGGCGTCAAATATTTTCGGGTAAAGGTCCTGGGAAAGACCGCCCATGCGGCCCTGTCCCATACGGGCGTGAACGCTATCGGCAAAATGAACCAAATTTATAACGCGTTGATCGATCTGGATGAACGGCGCGCGGCGCAGCACGACTACCCCCTTTTGAAGCATTACAGCAGCCGATCGTGCAATCTCAACATCGGGACATATCGGGCCGGTGACTGGGCATCGAGCGTGGCCGGCATGGCGGAAATGGAGTGCCGCGTTGGTTTTGTGCCTGGAGAGAAAGGGGCCGACGTCATGCGGGAGGTGGAAGACACCATATCTTCCGCAGTTCGTGACGATGACTGGCTCAAGGAAAACCCGCCCGAGGTAACATGGTACGGATGGGACACGGAGCCCTGGGTCCAGGACGAAAATGACGGCTTTGTTCAGGCATTCCTGTCGTCATCGACCGAAATGCTGGGCGAAAAACCGAATCTGACGGGCTTTCCCGGGGCCCTGGACACGCGGTTCGCGCCCTATTTCGGGGTCCCGTCGTTGACATTCGGCCCAAAGGGCGACCGGCTTCACGGACCGGATGAATACGTGGAAATCGATTCCCTGGTCACGGTGACCAAGGTTATTGCCAAATTCATTCTGGATTGGTGCGGGCATGTTTTTTAATTTTTTTGTCTGAAAAGTCTTGAATCAAACAAGAATTTTTCATTTATTCCTACATTTACATGTTTGATGTCTGGATGCAACGGGTTTATTAGGGTATTAATTTCTTTATCAACGACTGCTGATGGGATATCAAGCAACAATGATGAATTTGCCTTTATCCAGTTTGATAAGGGGTCAAATCTTCGTTTGACTTTTCTGTTCAGTAAACACCAAATTGGTAAAAAGTAAAAATCGCCTCGGCTTTTTCAGTCAGGGTTAATCCGTTAGCCGTTAATGTCATATGAAGTGGTGGCAAATCGCGCCGTTCAATCCCAACGTCAGGGGAATAAATCAATCGCTCAGAATCCCCTGCTCTACGGTTCCGGGGTGGGGATTTCCGGCAGTCCGTCCAAGCCCTTCCCCCGCGCGTACACGCGGACCATTTCGGTCATTTCATCGAGGAGGTCCCGGGGCAAAGGGTCCGGGTCATAGGCATCGAGCCGGTCCGTTACCTCCTCCTTTGCCCGATCCCACGCGCGCGTCCCCTTTTCCCCTTCCCTGCGCGCCAAACGGTCCACGGAGGCTGTCGGAAAAAACACCTCTTTCTTGAACCATTCCAGGGTATGATCGGATGACATGTGGCCCTTGGCGCTTCGTCCCGCCTGTTTGATAATGTCCAAGGCAATCGTCTCCGGGCTGCATTCGATCCCCTTCACAAACCTCAGGGCCATGCCGCAGATATTGTTGTCCACCACGAGTTTTTCATAACTCTGGCAGTTGGCAAATGCCATCATGCCCGGCCCCCGGCTCAGATTGATTCCGGACAGGGCCGCGATCATGATGCCGCTCCCGCTCTCAAGGCCCGCCTGAGCGTCCACCCGCTTGGCGTCGCTTTGCCCGATGTTGGAGGCGGTGGGCAGCCCGAGCGCCTTGCCGATCTGGCTGTAGCCGGAACCGAGCAGAAGGGTCTCCACGGCCCCGATGCAGGAGGTGCCGTAACGCATGTCCAGCACGATGGCCCCGCCACCGTACAGCACGGGGCTGCCCGGGTTCACCAACTGGGATATGACGATACCGCTCAGGTTCTCCGCGGTGTGCTCCGCAAGCGTGCCCGCCAGGGTGACGGGTGCATTACCGCCGGGCAGGGGCATGGGGATCAGCATCACCGGAATGCCGAAGCGGGCGCAGTCGGCCAGGTTCTGCGCAATAATGCCGCCCCACATAAGGGGCGCCGTGGGATTGGCCGCGAAGATGGCCCTCGGTCTCTCGGCGAGTTCGGCCTCCCCTCCCCGAAGCAACGCAAGCAGGTCCTTTTGCAGTCGAAGGCCCTCCGCAGTAAAGGCGCCGCCGAAAATGGGCTTTTCGCTATGGGCCAGAATCAGCAGGAAACGGAATACATCCTGAATTTCCACGGGAATGTCTTCCGGCACGATGGGGCCGGTCTGAAATTGAACATTTTCCAGGGTCTCGATCAATCGGGTGATACGAATGAGATCGGGGATTTTGGGTTTGCGAATTTCCTCTGTGTCCGAATCCAGGATATTCAACGCAACGGAGCCGGGCGCAAAATGGATATTGTCTTTCTCAAGCACGGCGGGGTTTTCGCCCGATCGATCATAAACGCGGAATGACGACGGCGCCGTTTCAAGGGCCTGATCCACAAGCGAAG
>JAFDKD010000006.1 GCA_019307165.1 Deltaproteobacteria bacterium
AGCCGGGCGTGCCGCGGCGTAGGCCCGCTATCAGCGGGACGAAGCCGGGTCCTATGGGCTCGGATTCTTTGCTTCTCGCTCATTCCGGCCGGGCGGCAGGTAGTAAATCTCTCCGCCGTGATTTTGTTGCCGGACGTACCCTTTTATAAGCAGGCCTTTAAGCAGGTCCGCCGCCGCCTCCGCGCCCAGGTCCAGGGCTTTTTCAACGTCCCTTTGTCTGAGGGGCCTGCGCGTGAGCATCTCCAAGACGTCCTCGGCCGCCCTTCCCGCTTTTCCCGCTTGGCCTTTCGGAAGGACTTCAGCGACGATCTCGGCCTTTTCGCCTAAAGCCACCTTTATCTCTTCCAGCCTTTTTCTGTCAAGCGACCGCGCCTTTGCATCGGCGGGCGGTCTGACAACCGTATTGATCTGAATTTTGTCCGGGGCGATCCCAACGATCAGGTCCCGGAGCGCTGAGACCTCTTCATCCGTGTCATTGATCCCGGCGAGGAAAACGGCCTCAAGGAATATCCGGCCCGTATATTCCTCTCTCAGTCGCTTGAGGCCCGATACAATACGGTCCAGGCGCAATTCGGGGTGCGGTCTGTGAATGGTCTGGAATGTGGTCTCCCGCGCCGAGGTCAGGGTCGGCATGATGATGTCCGCGCCCAGCGCCCGTTCTCTCACCTCATCCTTCCAGAACAATGAACCGTTGGTGAGCAGCGCCACCGGAATGTCGGTCATGTCTTTGACGGCGCCGATAACCCGCCCGAATCCCGAATGGAGTGTCGGCTCGCCCGAACCGGCAAGGGTGATCACATCGGGCCGTCGCTTCAAGAGTTTCCGACGGACCTCTTCCGTCACCGCAGCCACCGGCACGTGTGCCTCGGGCATCAGCGACTTGGTCGTCGTTTTTCCCACCTGGCAGTACAGACAGTCAAAGGTGCACGTCTTGGGCGGTATCAGATCCACACCGAGGGACAAGCCCAGACGGCGCGAAGGTACGGGACCGAATACGTAGGGCATGGTGTTGGCTTCCAGCGGTCGGGTTGAGGTTAATCGTTATCCGTTATCGGTTATCAGTTATTCGTTAGTTGTCGGTTGTTAGTTGTTAGTTGCGAGTTGCGAGTTGCGCGTTACACGTTGCATGTTGCGAGTGAATTTTCCGTTCCGCATCCAAATTCCTAATTCCGCATTCCGAAATCCCCCGCCCCTCTAATCTCATCCGTGTTATCCGTGTTATCCGTGGTTAAAATCTCTTTTTCAATCTTCAATCTTCAATGTTCAATGTTCAATCTCAGTGCGCTTCGTCCCAGTTCCTGCCGGCACGAATATCCACCTTCAAGGGGACCTTCAGTGGAAAAACCTGCTCCATTTCATTTTTGATCATGGGCATGACGTTACCCAATTCGGCCTCGGGAACCTCAAAGACCAGTTCGTCGTGCACCTGGAGCAGCATCTTCGTTCTGAATGCACTGTTTTTCAGGCGGTCGTGAATCCGGATCATGGCCTGCTTGATCAGGTCGGCGGCCGTCCCCTGGATGGGGGTGTTGACGGCCATCCGTTCCGCCTCTCCGCGAATGACGCGGTTTCCGTGCTGGATGTCGGGCAGGTACCGCCTCCGGTTGAAAAGGGTGGATACATATCCGTCCCTGCGGGCTTTTTCCACCATTTCCTCCCGATATGCGGCCACGCCCCGATAGCGCTCGTAATAGGCATCAATATACGCCTTGGCGGTCTTCCGGTCGATATCCAGTTCCTCGCCCAGTTTTCTGAAACCCATACCGTAAATGATGCCGAAGTTGATCGCTTTGGCAATTCGGCGCATGTCCGGAGTTACCTCATCCGCCGTCACGCCCATGATTTCAGCCGCGGTGCGGGTATGGATATCCTCCCCCCGGTTAAACGCTTCTATGAATGCCTCATCGCCGGAATAATGGGCAAACACCCGGAGTTCCACCTGGCTGTAGTCCGCCGAAACCAGGCGGCAGCCTTCCTTCGCCACAAATCCCTTTCGGATCTCCCGGCCTTCCTCTCCCCGGATAGGAATGTTCTGCAAATTGGGATTACTGCTGCTCAACCGGCCGGTGGCCGCCACGCTCTGGTTGAACGACGTATGGACCCTGCCGGTTTCGGGCGCCACTATCTTGACCAAGGCGTCCAGGTAAGTGGACTTGAGCTTGGAAAGGGTCCGGTAACGAAGCACCAGGCGCGGCATCTTTTGTGGATAAGCGCAGAGCCGTTTCAACACCTTTACATCGGTGGCGTACTTTTTGGTCTTGGCGGTTTTCCCCTGGGCGGGAAGCCCCAGTTTTTCGAAAAGGACCTCACCCAGCTGTTGAGGCGAATTGATATTGAACGTCATGCCGGCCTCGGCATGGATTTTCTGCTCCAATTCCTGCATCTGCCGTGCAAAACGCTCCGACATCTGTTTGAAAAACTCGGTGTCGATTCGGATCCCGGCCATCTCCATGTCCATGAGGACAGGCAGGAGCTTCATCTCCAGATCGTAAAACAGGGCCTCGTTCCGGTCCGCCTTCAAACGCTCTTCCAGGAGTCCCATCAGTCTCAGCGTGATATCCGCATCCTCGCAGGAATAGGCCATGGCCCTTTCCACGTCCACTTCCGAAAAGCAGCGCCTGTTTTTTCCCTTTCCCACGACCTCTTGGAAGGCGATCATTCGGTGATTCAGATAGTGCTGGGCCAGGTAATCCAGGTTGTGTTGTCGAAGGCCGGGATTGATCACGTAGGAGGCAATCATGGTGTCGAATCCGATACCCTTGAGATCCAGGCCGTGGCGCGCCAGCACTTCCGCGTCATACTTGATGTTCTGGCCCACCTTGCGGATCGCTTCATCTTCCAGAACGTCCCGCAGGGCCTCTCTTGCCGCCGACCACGGGATCTGGGCGGGGGCCCCAATGTAATGGTGCCCGACGGGAAGATACCAACCCTTTCCCTCTTCCAGGGAAAAGGATATCCCTACCAGGTCCGCCTGGAACGGATTTTCGCTGGTGGTTTCCGTATCGACCGAGACCATCTTTTCCCTGCGGATTCGTCCGATAAGCGCCGTCAGTTCCTCTTTTGCCAGGATGAGTCGGTAGTCGGCCTCCACCGGCGCCTCTCTGGCGGCGAACCGCTCCCACAGAGACCGAAACTCCAGTTCCCTGAAGATATCCGCCAACAGTTCCCGGCGGGGTTCCTCCACCCGCAGGTCCGTTTCCTCGGGTTTCAGCGGCACGAACCGATCGATGGTGACGAGCCGCTTACTCAGAAGGGCGGCATCATGAGCCTGCGCCAGGCGTTCCTTCAATTTTTCACCCGATATCTCGTCCAAATGCTCGAAAACCGATTCCAGCGAGCCGAACTCCCGCACCAGCTTTATGGCGGTTTTTTCCCCCACCCCCGGGACCCCGGGGATGTTGTCGCTGGTATCGCCGGAAAGCCCCATCACGTCGATGATTTTTTCGGGCTCCAGACCGACCGCCGATGTCAGGGCGTCAAAATCGGTAACCTTGTCCTTCATGGTGTCCCACATGGACGTGTCGGCCGTGATCAGCTGCCTGAAATCCTTGTCCCCGGTCACCATCACCACCCGGCAGCCTTTTTCTTCCAAAATCCTGCCCAGGGTCCCCATGATATCGTCCGCCTCGAACCCGGGTTTTTCCAGCATCTTCAGGCCCAGCGCCTCAACAATTTTTTTGATGTAGGGGATCTGCTCCGCCATATCCTCGGGCATGGGCGGCCGATTGGCCTTGTACGCCTCGTATATTTCGTGCCTGAAGGTGGGGCCTTTCGCATCGAACACCACCGCGGCGTATACGGGAGTTTTGTCGCCAATGAGTTTGAGCACCATGTTGGTGAAACCGAATATGGCATTGGTGGGCTTTCCGCCGGACGTGGCCAGGCTCCGTATGGCATGGTAGGCCCGGTGAATATACGAACTTCCATCGACGAGATAGACGATTTCTTTTTCCAAACTCATACGCGGTAACTCCGCAAACCATTAATTTTTAAAAATATACCTCGCTCGCCGGAATGTCCAGTTTTCCCGTATGCCCCCCATGACCCGCCCTGCGGATGGACACATGAAAAAAACCGGCGCGTCCGCCGGTTTCCATTTCACGCCCCATGGTGCATTCGCTCCGACACGTCATTGTTGTACCCCACAGTGAGGACTGCCCCCGACTGGAGGAGTGGATGCGGGATGCCCCGCTGAAAAGGCGCGGGATGCCCCGCTGAAAAGGCGCGGGATGCAAGCACAAGCACAAGCACAAGCAATGGAATAAATCGCTTGAAGGGAGGGAATCTTTCCATTCCGAGAGATAAGAAGGGCGCTACCGGTTGATCGTTAACGGACAAATAACCGATAACGAATAACTGATAACTAAAGAAGCCGGCCGCGGCCGACTTCTTTCTATTTGGCGTACTCCACGGCCCGCGTCTCCCGTATCACGGTCACCTTGATCTGGCCCGGGTAAGTGAGGTCCTTTTCAATTTTCTTGGCGATGTCCTTGCAGAGCAGATAGGAATGATCGTCATTGACCATTTTTCCCTCAACCATCACGCGGATTTCGCGCCCCGCCTGAATGGCATAGCTCTTGGTGACCCCGCGAAACGATGTGGCGATTTGCTCCAGGTCTTCCAGCCGCTTTACGTACGATTCCAGCATTTCCTGGCGGGCCCCGGGCCTCGCGCCTGACAGGGTGTCGGCGGCCTGCACCAGGACCGCCAGAATGGATTCGGGTTGAAGCTCCTCGTGATGGGCGGCAACGGCATGAACGAGTTCAGCCGATTCTCCGTATTTTTTGGCCAGATCCGCGCCGATAAGGGCGTGGGGACCGTCCACTTCGTGATCCACCGCCTTGCCGATGTCGTGCAACAATCCTGCGCGCTTGGCCTTGCTGGGATTGAGCCCCAGTTCGGATGCCATGACGCCGCAAAGAAAGGCTACTTCCCTTGAATGCTGAAGTACGTTCTGCGCATAACTGGATCGGTATTTCAGCCGTCCGATCAATTTGACGATTTCGTTGTGGATCCCGTGAACACCCACGTCGAAGGTGGCCTGTTCCCCCGCCTCCTTGATGGCGGCTTCGATTTCCTTGTTCGCCTTTGTGACCACTTCTTCGATGCGGGCCGGATGGATCCTTCCATCGTCAATCAGTCTTTCGAGGGCCACTTTGGCCACTTCCCGTCTGACCGGATTGAATCCCGACAGGATGACCGCCTCGGGCGTATCGTCGATGATCAAGTCAATGCCCGTGGCCGCTTCGATGGCCCTGATATTTCTGCCCTCACGCCCGATGATCCGTCCCTTCATTTCTTCGTTTGGCAGGTTGACCACCGATACCGTTTTCTCAGCCACATAGTCGCCCGCATATTTCTTGACCGCCAGGGCCAGGATTTCCCGGGCTTTCCTGTCGGATTGGGTTTTCGCCTCGTTTTCGATCCGTCTCATGAGCTTGGCCGCGTCGTGCCTGGCCTCGTTTTCCATGGACTGAATCAGCAGGCGCTTGGCCTCTTCGCTGGAAATCTCCGCCAAGTGCTCCAATTGCCGCCTCTGTTCGCCGATGAGGCGGTCGTATTCCCCGTTTTTCCTTTGAAGATCACGCTCCAGACGGATGGACTCCTTTTCCCGGTCGCCTACGACGGCCTCGCGTTTGTCAAGCTGTACCCCTTTCTTATCCAGGTTCTCTTCCTTGTAAAAGAGGCGCTTTTCCTGGACCGTCAGCTGCTCCTTTTTCTCCTTGGTTTCTTTTTCGAACTCCACCTTCATCTGGTAAAGGGTGTCCTTGGCTTGAAGCGCGGCCTCTTTCTTAATGGTCTTGGCCTCCTTCTGTGCCTCGGCCAAGACCTTCTTAGAGTAACTCTCGATGGAATCGACCCTGCTCTCGACGATTTTCTTTCGAATCACAAAGCCGACGACAAGGCCCACCACCAGGGCCAACGCAATAAGGCCTATGGCATGCAGATTTGTCATCAAATTTATCACGAGCTTACGCTCCTTATGCAAATTATGTTAACCATGCCAAATTGCATGGCTGTCTTTTGGACCACCAAAAGGCGTTTGAGGGCGACAATCGGAATGGCCGTCTTGAAGCATACGGATAAGGAGGGACTCAATGGACACCACCAACCACGGCCATCGATCGCACGGCCTCGGCTGCGGCGTTATTACCGGATCGACCTTCTTCCCGAAAATCGAAATAAAGGCGCCCCTGAACAGCGGCGCCGGATGCCCGGGTAATCGTTTGACGCCGGACGATATCGTTCGATTCCCGCGCCAAATTCAAAGTCCATCGAGATCGTCCCGAACGGGGCTGAATTTACACCGGGCAAAACGTCCGGCGTTCGCTTTATATCATTCACCCGCGGTGTGATTGGCCCTTTAATTGTCCGTCCTCTATATGCCCCTCAACCTGACCCGATCATGGCTCTTGCGCTTCGAGTCACGTTTGTTTTCCATCCTGCTTTGAAAATCCGTCCCTCAGATGGCAAGCCGGAAACGCTTTCGGCAGTCCTCCTCCAGGCTATCCGATAGCCGAATCGATCTGGGAACTAATCGCCCGCACCCGGTTCTCTATACGCCGGACCAGGCCGTCCCGCTCCTCTTTCACTTGGAAATACTCGCTCGCGATATGAAACGCCGCAAGTATGGCCGTTTTTCTCTCAGAGAGCCCGTCGGCATGTTCTTGGATGTTCCTGAACCTGGCATCCACAAAACGGGCGATTTCCAGGACCCGTTCTTCCTGCTCCGGGCTTTTGATGATATATTCCTGATCTAGGATACGGATTCTGATGGTCTTGTCCAATCAGTTCCTCCCGGATCTATCCGGCAACCTTCTCGATCTTTTCAAGCAGCTGGACAATCCGCTGCCGGGCCTGATCCTTGGCGCCCCGCAGATTTTCCAACTGCCCGTTGAGGTCCGAGAGCCTCTCTTCCTGGATCTGAGTCTTTTCGGCGAGCGATTCCTTTTCCCGCATCAAAGTGCCGACCAATTCGATCAATTTGTCTATTTTTTCTTCGAGAACCTGAAACTGGTCCATCTCCCCTGCCATGTTCATTCGCTGACTCTCCTTGATTGATTGACGTTCATATTATCGGGTCACCCGTGAAAGGTCAATAAAAAAGGCAAGCCCCGAAGGCTCGCCTTTTTTCAAAACATGAATCAATTAAGAAAGTTATACCTTCTTTTCGGCAACCTTAATTCGCATAATCGCCCGTTTCAGTGCCCCTTCGGCCCGGAGAAAATCCACGTCCTCGGCGCCTCGCTCCTTGGCCAGCCGCTCCTGCGCCCGCTGCACGGCCCGCCGCGCCCGTTCCAGATCGATTTCGGTGGCCAACTCGGCTGAGTTGACCAGGATCGACACGTTGTTGTTGGAAACCTCGGAAAAACCGGTGGATACGGCAAGCGCTTGAACCTTTCCATCGGCGGTGTAGCGGAGTTCGCCCGGCACGAGTCCGGTAAGAAAAGGGACGTGCCCTTCCAGCACCCCGAACTCGCCCAGGAGCCCGGGAGCCACCACCGTTTCCACCTCCTGGCTCACCACCACCTTGTCAGGCGTTACTACTTCAAGATGTAATGTTCCCATGAAACAGTTTCCTCTACTTGTTGGCCGAAGCTATCTCTTCGGCCTTTTCCTGGGCCTCTTCGATGCCGCCTACCATGTAAAAAGCGGCTTCCGGCAGATCGTCGTGCTTTCCTTCGATGATCTCCTTGAATCCCTTTACGGCCTCGGCCACGGGAACATATTTTCCCGGTCTTCCGGTAAAGACCTCGGCCATGTTAAAGGGCTGGGACAGAAAGCGCTGGATTCGCCGGGCGCGAGCCACGGTCAGTTTGTCCTCGTCCGAAAGTTCATCCATGCCCAGAATGGCGATAATGTCCTGAAGGTCTTTGTATTTCTGTAGAAGCTGCTGGACCTGTCTGGAAGTCTGGTAATGCTCCTCGCCCACGAAATTGGGGTCCAGGATGCGGGAAGAAGAATCCAGGGGGTCCACCGCCGGGTAGATGCCCAACTCGGTCAGCGGCCTGGAGAGAACTACCGTACCGTCCAGATGGGCAAAGGTGGTGGCCGGGGCCGGGTCGGTCAAGTCGTCCGCGGGCACGTACACGCACTGCACGGAGGTAATGGAGCCCTTGGTGGTGGAGGTAATCCGTTCCTGAAGCTCGCCCAGGTCCGTACCCAGCGTCGGCTGGTAACCCACGGCGGAGGGAATTCGCCCGAGCAGGGCCGAAACCTCGGAACCCGCCTGGGTAAAACGGAAGATATTATCGATGAAGAGCAGCACGTCCTGGCCCTTCTCGTCCCGATAATACTCGGCGGCCGTAAGCGCCGACAGGGCCACTCTGGCGCGGGCGCCCGGCGGCTCCGTCATCTGGCCGTAAATCAAGGCGGCCTTGGGCAGAACCCCCGACTCCTTCATTTCCAGATAAAGGTCGTTGCCTTCACGGGTCCGCTCCCCCACGCCGGCAAACACGCTGATGCCGCCGTGCTCCATGGCGATATTGTGGATCATCTCCATCATGACCACCGTCTTGCCCACGCCGGCGCCGCCGAACATCCCCATTTTACCGCCCCGGGGAAACGGCACCAGGAGATCGATCACCTTGATGCCCGTCTCGAGCACCTTTACGGTGGTGTCCTGCTCCTCGAACGACGGCGCGTGGCGGTGGATGGGATAGAACTCGGTGGCCTCCACCGGGCCCAGGCCGTCCACCGGCCTGCCCACCACGTTCAGGACGCGTCCCAGACCGGCGTCTCCCACCGGCATCTGGATCGGCTTGCCCGTGTTCTTGACCTGCATGCCGCGCACCAATCCGTCGGTGATATCCATGGCAATACATCGAACCACGTTGTCGCCCAGGTGCTGCGCGATTTCTACCACCAGGTTGTCCTCGGTATCGTCAATCGCGGCGTTTGTTATGGTCAGCGCCGTCAGAATCTCCGGCAGATCGCCTTCGGCAAACTCGACGTCGACGACCGGACCTATGATTTGGAGTAATTTGCCATCGCTCATGGTTATATATTGACCTCCTTAGAATGTGAAAACCATTATCATTTAAGCGCCTCTGCACCGCCTACGATATCCATCAACTCGGCGGTGATGGCCGCCTGACGAGCCTTGTTGAAGACCAGTGTCAGGTTCTCTACCAATTCGCTGCAGTTTTTCGAGGCGTTGTCCATGGCCGCCATCCGGGCGGCATGTTCACTGGTCTCGTTTTGCAGAAACGCATTATATATCTGCACGCTGATGTGTTTCGGCAGAAGCTCGATTAAGAGTTCTTCCGGCGTGGGTTCGCAGAGGTACTCCGCGGCAGCCGACCGGGCCTCGTCGTCGTCGCTTTTGGGCGGCTCGATGGGGATCAGTTTGATCAGTGTGGGTACCTGCTTGGCCATGCCCAAGAAACGGCTGTACATCATGTAGACCTCGTCCACCTCGTCGGCCAGATAGCGGTCGATAAAGCCCCGCGTCATCTGATCCACAAAAGACATGTCTATATTGCCGTATATGTTCACATGGCCTTCCGTCAGGTTATAGTCCCGCCTTTTGAAATAATCCCGGCCTTTTTTACCCACGGCGGTCAGGCTGCACGTCATGCCGTTGCCGCGCTGCTCTTTGATCCATTTTACCGCCGCGTTGATGAGGTTGGCGTTGAAGCTGCCGCACAGTCCGCGGTCGCCGGTGAAATGCAGCAGTTCGACTCGGGACACCGCGTCCTTCCTGACCAGTAAGGGGTGAATATCCGGCTCGATCCGGCTGGCCAGGTTCCCCAGGACCTCTGCGAATTTCGAGGCGTAGGGGTCGAAGCTTTCCATGCGCATCTGCACGCCGCGGAGTTTGGCTGCGGCCACCATGTTCATCGCTCGGGTAATTTGCCGCGTCTTCTTGACGGCCCCGATCTTGTGCTGAATATCTCTTAATGTTGCCATGTATCCTTCTCGGTCTTTATTTGAGGTTCCGGTGAGTGGCGCAACGGTTCATGATCAAACCGGCGGGCCGGTCGCTCGACTGCCCTTATGCGGCGGGCTGAAACATCCCCTTGAACTCGTCGAGGGCCTTGCTAAGCTTTTCCGCCGTCTCATCGGTGATGTCTTTTTTCTCCGCGATATCCTTCAGCACGTCCGCGTAATTGCCCTCCAAGAACTCGAGCATCTGTTTCTCGTATGCGCTGACCGCATCCACCGGCCACTCGTCCAGATAGCCGTTGGCGCCTGCGTAGAGAACGGCGATCTCCTTTTCCGCCGTCATGGGCTGGTACTGGGGCTGTTTCAGGACCTCCACCAGGCGGTAGCCCCGCTCCAGCTGACGTTGGGTGGCTTTATCAAGGTCCGAGCCGAACTGGGCGAATGCTTCCAGTTCCCTGAACTGGGCCATGTCCAGCTTGAGTGTCCCGGCAACCTTTTTCATGGCCTTGGTCTGGGCGGCGCCCCCGACCCGCGAGACGGAGAGACCCACGTTGATGGCGGGCCGAACACCGGAGAAAAAGAGGTTCGGCTCCAGGTAGACCTGCCCGTCGGTAATGGAAATCACGTTGGTCGGGATATAAGCGGATACGTCGCCCGCCTGGGTCTCGATGATGGGCAGCGCCGTCAGGCTGCCGGCGCCCAGTTCGTCGTTCAGCTTCGCGGCCCGTTCCAAAAGGCGGGAGTGGTTGTAGAAGATGTCTCCGGGGAAGGCCTCGCGTCCGGGCGGCCGCCTGAGCAGCAGGGAAACCTGCCGGTAGGCGGTGGCCTGCTTGGAAAGATCGTCGTAGATGATCAGGGCATGCTGCTTGTTGTCCCGGTAGTATTCGCCGATGGCGCACCCCGCGTAGGGAGCGATGAACTGCTGGGTCGCCGGGTCGCTGGCGCAAGCCGCCACGACCGTGGTATATTCCATGGCGCCGTGACGCGCCAGGATGTCCACCACCTGGGCCACCGTGGATTTCTTCTGTCCCACGGCCACATAGATGCAGTAGATGTCCGTGTTCTTTTGGTTGATGATGGCATCCACACAGATGGCCGTTTTCCCGATCTGGCGGTCCCCGATGATCAACTCACGCTGGCCCCGGCCGATGGGCGTCATGGCGTCGATGGCCTTGATGCCCGTGTACATGGGCTCCTTCACGGGCTGCCGGGCGATAACGCCGGGCGCCACCATTTCCAGTCGACTGTACTCGGTGGCGTTGATGGGGCCCTTGCCGTCCAGGGGCAGGCCCACGGCGTCGATCACGCGGCCCAGAACGGCCTCGCCCACCGGGATCTCGGCGATCCTCCCGGTTCGTTTGACCGTGTCCCCTTCCTTGATTTTGCTATCGTCGCCCATGATGGCAATGCCCACATTGTCCTCTTCAAGGTTCAGGCACAGGCCGAAGATCCCGCCGGGGAATTCCACCATTTCCATGGCCATGACCTTTTCCAGACCATAGACACGAGCAATCCCGTCACCGACCGACAGCACGGTCCCGGTCTCGCTCACCTCCACCTTTTTCTCGTAATCCTTGATCTGATCTCGGATTACCTGACTGATTTCTTCTGCTCTGATCTCCATTAGTTATATTCACCCCTTTTTAATGTTTCTTTTAACCCCTCGAGTTGGGCTTTCACACTTCCGTCCAAAACCAGATCCCCGATCTTGACGACCAGTCCCCCCACGAGGGACGCGTCTTCGCTGACATCCGTCTTGACCGTCTTTGAGGTGAGCTGCGCCAGCGCCTGCTCCAGCTTTTCCAGCGCTTCGGGCTTGAGCGGCTTCGCCGTCACGATATCGGCCCGGGTGACGTTGGAAATCTCGTCGGTGAGCCGGGCGTAATGATCGGCGATGGCCCCGATGGCCCCAATCCTCTTCTTGTCCACAAGAAGCCGCAGAAAGTTTCGGACCATGTCGGAAAACGCGCTTTTCCCCAGCACGGCCTCCAGGATGGCCTTGCGGTCGTCCAACGAAAAAAGCTGGTTTGACAGGACTTGAAGCAACTCCCGGTTATCCGCGCACACACCGGCGAATTCCTGCAGGTTTTGCCCGTATTCCTCATACTTGCCGTCTTCCTGCCCGATGCTGAGCAGGGCCTTGGCATATCGCCTTGAAATCTTTGATCCAATCAATTGAGCTTCTCCACCTTTTCAATGAATTCCGTCACCAAGTGATCCTGATCCGAATCCTGGATATTGCCGGCAATCAATTCCCTGGCCCGCTCGGCGGCGATGTCCACTATCTCGCGCCGCAGGCGGTCCCTGGCCCCTTCGATCTCCCGTTCGATGGTCTGGTCGGCCTGGGCCAGGATCTGGGCGGCCCGTTCCCGGGATTCGGCTATGATTTTTTCCTTTTCCTTTGCTCCGTCCGCTTTGAACTGCGCCAGGATCCGGGCCTTTTCCCCTTCAAAATCCTTCAGGCTCTGTTCCAGCTCCGAATACCGGCCCTCGGCCGCGTCCCTGTCTGCCTTGAGCTGTTTGAACCGCTGCTCGATCTCGTTGCGCCGGGCCGAAAAAAAATCCTTTACCGCGGTCTTGCGAACAACGACCACCAGGATGATGACCAGCAGTGTAAAATTTATGATGCGGTAGAGCAGGTCCATTTTCTGCACGCTGGTGACGCCGTGACCGCCGCCGCTGTCGGAGGCCACAGCCAAGCCGGCTGAAAACACCAGCCCCAGGATGGTACACAGTATAATGAGGGCGGATCGCTTTCTATTGCCCACAAGCTTGATCATTGAATGCTCCTCCCCAATATCTTTTCAGCCAACTCACCGGAAAATCCGCCGATCTGCTCATCCAGGGTCTTTCGCACATCGGCGATTTTCGCGTCCATCTCTTTCTTGGCCGCGTCCAGCTTGGTTTCCACGGCGGCGGCGGCCTCCTGCAGGACACCCTTTTCCTGTTCGAGCCCCTCGTCTTTCAGGGCCTCTTTTTGAGCAAAGCCCTCCTTGCGGGCGTCGATACGTCCCACCTCCACGCCCTTTTCCGCCTCCCGGGCGCGGTCCTGATAATCGCCGATCCCGTTTTCAAGCTTCTGGGTTTCCTCCTGGCGGCGCTTCAGGATCCGGCGGATGGGCCGAAACAGGATGATGTTGAGTATCAGCAGCAGAAGAAGAAAGTTGACGATCTGAATAAACACGCTGGAATTGATTTCTAGCATGGCAGTTGCACCCTCGGTCGATAATTTTTACTGAAGAATTTTGTCCTTATTTAAAAGGAGAGTAACGCTTTTTACAAAAAAAAAATCCGGTTGTCAAAGCCTTTTTCCGCTCATTTTCCGTTTTTTATGGAGGTCGATTTTGCCAGCAATGCCACCTTGTTATCCTCTTCCGCGGCGGCCTTGTCCGGCCGCATGCGGCAATACCCGTCAAATACGACCCCCTCCCCCATGACCACCACGGGGGCCTGAATGTTGCCGAACACCTTTCCCGGCGACCGGATCTCGATCCGCTCCTGGGAGTCGATGTTCCCCCGCACCTCCCCGCTGATCACGATGTGGGCGCAGCGGATGTCGCACTCCAAAGTGGCCGTCTCACCCACCACCAGGGTTCCTTCCGAGACGATCTCCCCCCTGAACCGGCCGTCGATGCGGACCGTCCCGTCAAAGATGAGCTTGCCCTCGAATTCCGTTTTTCGGCCCAGAAAGGCGTTGATCTGATCCCGGTCCTTTTTCATTTCCCTGCCTCCGGATGCGAAACGCCGATTCATTAGCACATCCCCAACCCCATTGCAAGAAAAATCACAAGTCAATTAATCCGGACGAATCGAGCAAATAATTTCGCGTTTTCCTGAAAAAATCCTGTCTTTTTAAAATCCATTTTTTTGTGTATTTCGTGTGTTTCGTGGTAAGAAACAGCGCAGAATTGAACCACAAAGACCACGAAGAAAGGAAAAGGATTCGAGGGTTCAAGGGGCATGAACTGCATCTTTCTGCTGCATTTTCTTTCTTTACAATAAATTCTAACGCTCCCATGCCGCACCCGCTTGCGCCCCAAGCCTTTTTATTTCACTTGAACCCTCAACCCCTGGAATCCTTGAACCCTTCTTTTTGTCCTTCGTGCGCTTTGTGTTCGTGGTGAATATACACGTCACGCAAAAAAGCTCTGCAAATATAGTGAAAAAATGCACAAAGTATTTTGAAAAAAATGAATCTACCCCCTTGATTTTTTCGAGCGCCTCCGATATGAATGACACTCATCACTCAGGTTGCAGCAATAAAGACAGGCGTCACGACCTCTTTCATCCGTGATTTTTGAGGCGATACAGGACCGGAGCAGGGACACCGTTCTCCACAGCGTTCCGCAACTTCTCATCCTCTAACCGAAAGGTTGTGAATTTGCTCAACGAGATCCTGCAGACCATACTCAGCGGCATATCCATCGGCTGCATTTACGGGCTCGTCGCCCTCGGGTTCGTGCTCATTTACAAGGCAACGGAGATCATCAATTTCGCCCAGGGCGAGATGATGGTCATCGGCGCGTTCATCACCCTCACCCTCATCAACGTCCTCGGGCTCAATTACTGGGCGGCCCTCCTCTTTACCACCGTCGCGCTCGGCTGTTTCGGCATGCTGCTGGAGCGGCTGGTGCTTCGCTCCCTCATCGGCGAACCGGCCTTTGCCGTTGTCATGCTCACCATTGGACTGGGCTACTTTGTCCGGAGCAGCGTCAGCATGGTGCCGGGCTGGGGAACCGACACTTACGGCTTCAAGACGCCCTTCACGGACAAGGTGGCCAAGTTCGGCGATCTGGTCCTGTCCTGGGAGCAGCTGGCCATCATCATCATGACCTTCGCCCTGATCGGCATCCTCATGGTCTTTTTCCGCTATACGCGTATCGGCGTGGCCATGCGGGCGGCCTCCCAGAACCAGCTGGCCGCCGTTTACATGGGCATCAGCGTCAACCGGGTCTTCTCCCTCACCTGGACCATCAGCGCCGCGGTCGGCGGATTCGCCGGCGTGTTGCTCGCCCCCATCACCTTCGTTCACATGAACATGGGGTTTATCGGCCTCAAGGCGTTTCCCGCGGCCGTGCTGGGGGGATTCAGCAGCATCCCCGGCGCCATTGTGGGCGGGCTTATCATCGGCATTACCGAAAGTTTTTCCGGCTTTTACCTGCCCGACGGCTGGAAAGATGTCGCCGCCTATATCATTTTGATTCTCGTGCTGATCATCCGGCCCCAAGGCCTCTTCGGCATCCAGGAAAAGAAGAAGGTGTAGTCCCATGCGCTTTATAATGAAAACGGATTACTACCAGGACATCCGGCTGTTCAAATACCGGAGTACCTTTTTCTGGTATCTTGCGCTGATCATAGGCGCGTGCCTCCTGCCGGCCGTGGCTGACGACTACATCGTCTCGCAGTTCGCCTTCATCGCCATGTATTCCATCGCCACCGTGGGCTTGATGCTGCTGACCGGTTACACGGGCCAGGTCTCCATGGGGCATGCCGCCTTTTTCGGCATCGGCGCTTACACGTCCGCCATCCTCACCGCCAAGGGCATCCCATTTCTCCTTGCCCTGCCGGCGGCCGGACTGCTGGCGGGATTTGTGGGCATCTTCATCGGGCTCCCGGCGCTGCGGCTCTCCGGGCTCTACCTGGCCATCGCCACCATGGGGTTCGGATTTATCGTGGAAGAGATCCTTGTGCGCTGGGAAAGCTTGACCCGGGGCAACATGGGCATGATGGTGGACCCGCCGTCCATCTTCGGGTTCTGGTTCGACACGGAGGCCCGGTTCTACTATCTGACGCTGGTCGTTTTGATTCTCACCATACTGGCGGCAAAAAACCTCCTGCGATCCCCCACGGGCAGGGCCATGATCGCCATCCGGGACAGCGAGGTGGCCGCCCAGGCCATGGGGATCAGCATGGCGCGCTTCAAGACCACCGCCTTTGCCGTGAGCGCATTTTTCACGGGCGTGGCCGGCAGCCTTTACGCCCACAAGCTGACCTTCATCAACCCGGAAAGCTTCACCATCCTGGTCTCCATCGAGTTCCTGGCCATGATCATCATCGGGGGTCTGGGAAGCATTCACGGGGCCGTATTCGGCGCGACCTTCATCATCATGCTCCCGCAGATCATCGTCATGACCAAGGAATACATGCCCCAGTACCTGGCGGCTCAGACAGGCCTGGAGGCGGCGCTTTACGGCATCATGATCATTCTGTTTATCCTGTTCGAGCCCATGGGGCTTTACGGCAGGTGGCTGAAGACCAAGTTTTATTTCGAGATGTTCCCGCTGTACAAGAAAGACACCTTCAGGCGGGAGAAGAAGTACATGAAGGCGGAGAGACACTAACGTGCAGCCGGAGACTGCTTTTCAAAGGGTTACTCCGCGCGGCTCCGGTTAGGGTGGTACTGGAACAAAGGACTGCTTCCACAAACACGACATGGCCTATTTCGAGACTCAGAACATCTCCATCAGCTTCGGCGGCCTCAGGGCCCTCAACGGGGTCACCATGGACGTCCGGCAGGGTGAGGTCTTCTCCATCATCGGGCCCAACGGCGCGGGAAAGACCACGATATTCAACTGCATCAACCGGTACTACAACCTGGATGAAGGCGCCATCGTCTTCAAGGACAGAGACATTACGAAGGTCGGCTCCCACGTGATCGCCGACGTGGGCATCGCCAGGACGTTCCAGAACATCGAACTGTTCAAGAACACCACGGTGCTGGAAAACCTTCTTCTGGGCAGGCACCGCCACCGCAGGACCAACCTGCTGACGGAGGCCCTGTTCACCCGCTCGGCCCGCAGGCAGGAACTGGACGCCAGGGAGAAGGCCGAGGAGGTTATCGACTTCCTGGACCTTCAGGCCTATCGCGAGCAACGCGTGGCCGCCCTCCCCTACGGCGTCCAAAAGACCGTTGAACTGGGCCGGGCCCTGGCCATGGAACCCGAGCTGCTGATGTTGGACGAACCCTCCTCCGGGCTGAACATGGAAGAAATGGAAGACCTGAGCTTCTGGATTGCGGACATCAAGGAGGAGCTGGGCATTACCATCCTGATGGTGGAGCACAACATGCGGCTGGTCAAAGAGGTGTCCGACCGGGTTTTGGCCCTCAATTTCGGGGTGCCCATCACCGTGGGTGAAACCGAAGACGTTTTGAATCACCCTGAAGTCATGAAAGCCTATCTCGGAGAAGAAGGTGCCGCTGCTTGAGATCAGAAACATAGAGACCTACTACGGTCCCATCATGGCCATCAAGGGGGTCACCCTGGATGTGGAAGAGGCGGATATCGTCACCATCCTGGGGGCCAACGGGGCGGGAAAGACCACGATCCTGAAGACCATTTCCGGTGTCATGGACCCGGAAAAAGGCACCGTCGAGTTCATGGGAAAGCCCATCGCCGGAATGAACCCCGCACATATCGTACGCATGGGCATCACCCAGGTGCCCGAAGGCAGAGAGGTATTCCACGATTTGACCGTCAAGGAAAATCTCGCCATGGGAGCCTACCCCAGGAAGGACCGTCGGGCCATCCAGAAGGATTTTGAGACGGTCCACGCCTATTTTCCGGTCCTCAAATCACGGAGCTCCCAGCTGGCGGGCAACATGAGCGGCGGAGAGCAGCAGATGCTGGTCATCGGCCGCGCCATCATGGCTCGCCCCAAGCTCCTGCTCCTGGATGAGCCCTCCCTGGGGCTGGCGCCCTTTCTGGTAAAAGAGATTTTCGAGATCATCAAGCGCATCAACCAGGATCAGGGGACCACCCTCCTGCTGGTGGAGCAGAACGCCCTCATGGCCCTCAACCTGGCCCGGATCGGCTACGTCCTGGAACTGGGCCGGATCGTCATGGACGACACCTGCAAAGAGTTGATGGAGAACGAAGATGTGAAGGAGTTCTACCTGGGCATCAAGGAGGAGGGTATTCGCGGTACCAAGCGGTGGAAGAGGAAGAAGAAATGGCGGTGAGAAAACGTCAAGCGGCGAAAAAGCCCCTGCCCCCCGGACTGAACACCGTCCCTCGCGTCTTCTGGCATCGGGTCCATGAATGGGCCGACCAGACGGCCATGCGGGAGAAGGATTTCGGCATCTGGAAGAATATCCCCTGGAAAACCTATGGGGAAAAGGCCAAGCATACGGCGCTCGGGCTGATCGAGTTGGGGATTGAAAAAGGCGATCGCGTGGCCGTCATCAGTGAAAACAACCCGGAATGGCTTTACAGTGATATGGGCACAATAGCCATCGGGGGGGTAACCGTGGGGATCTACCCCACCGACTCACCAAACCAGGTGGAATATGTGGTGGGCCACAGCGGCGCGAGAGTCTACATTGCCGAGGACGAGGAGCAGCTGGACAAGATACTGGAAGTCCGGGAAAACCTTCCTTCTCTGAAAAAAATTGTTGTCATGGACATGGAAGGGCTTCGGAACTTCAAGGATGACATGGTCATCAGCTTCGATGACCTGCTGGCCCTGGGAAAGGGCCTGGATGAACGGGACCCCGGACTGTTTGAAAAACGGATCCGGGAGCCCCGACCTGAAGACCTGGCCATTTTGATCTATACCTCCGGCACCACAGGCCCGCCCAAAGGGGCCATGATCTCTCACAGCAACATCATTAGCGTCTCAGAAATGCAGGACGAGGTCAATCCGGGGTTCGAAGACGATGAAATCCTGTCCTTCCTCCCACTCTGCCATATAGCACAGCGTTCGGCCTCGGCATTCGGCCCCCTTTTCGCGGGTTACAGGATCAACTTTGTAGAGGAGATGGATACGGTCCCGGAAAATATTCGCGAGGTCTCACCTACCGTGTTTTTCGCGGTGCCCCGCATATGGGAAAAATTTTACTCCAGCCTGGTGCTCACCATGAGGGACTCCACCAGGTTGGAAAAGCTGGCGTTCAAATGGGCTTTGGGCGTCGGCGGGAAGGTTTCGGATTACACGCTCCAGCTGACCCAGCCCCCACTCTACCTGAAATTCCTGTTCAAGGTGGCCGACTGGACCGTGCTCAGAAACCTCAAGAAGGTCATCGGCCTGGACAAAGCGCGATACCTGCTCTCGGGCGCCGCCCCGATTTCTCCGGACCTGCTGAAGTTTTATCATTCCCTTGGCCTGGATATGAGGGAAGTGTACGGGCAGACCGAGAATTGCGGCCCCACGTCCATTCACTTCGACGACGATGTCAAGTTCGGCACCGTGGGAAAACCGCTGCCACGAGCGGAAATCAAAATTTCCGATGAGGGTGAAATCCTGCTTAAAGGCCCACACATATTTATGGGCTACTATAATGACCCGGAAAAAACCGCCGAGACCGTCATTGACGGTTGGCTGCATACCGGGGACGTGGGCCGCTTCGACGAGGACGGGCACCTCATCATCTCCGATCGGATGAAGGACATCATCATCACCTCGGGCGGCAAAAATATCACCCCGTCTGAAATCGAGAATCAGCTCAAGTTCAGCCCGTATATCAACGACGCGGTGGTCATCGGCGACGGGCGCAAGTATCTCACGGCCCTGATCATGATCGACGATGAAAACGTGATGGAGTACGCCCAGGACAACCGCATCCCCTTCACCACCTATGCCAGCCTGACCAAGGCCGAGGAGATCGTCAAGCTGATCCATAATCAGGTAGAGGAGGTCAACAAGAAATTCGCCAGGGTGGAGACGGTCAAGAAATTCCGTCTTATCGACATCCAGCTCACTACGGACGACGAGGAGATCACGCCTACCATGAAGCTGAAGCGGAAATTCGTCAACGAGAAGTTTAAGGAAGTTATCGACTCGATGTATTAAGAAAAGGGCTCAGGGCTCAGGGCGGAGGGCATGAGGCGGAATAAGCAGACCGTTAAACAACGGACTCCATTCAGTTCCGCCAGGAAATTTCATGATCGCCCGGTTTTTCTTCCTTGTGCCCTGGGCCATGCGCCCCGCACCTTATGTGCGTGCCTAACATCTGGACATTTTTCAGAAGCCTGTACTATAAAAATATGGGGCTTGCTACAGTGACTGAAAACCAGCGCCCTTTCTCCTTTTTCCTGCACCCCCTGGGGCGTTAGGTTTTCATCGATGAATCGAACTCCAGTTGCTTTAAGACAAAGTCGTTATGTTCACCTCCGTATGCAACTCCATTACGTCATTCCCGCGCAGGCGGGAATCCAGGGTCGCGTTTCGTCTAGATTCCCGCCTGCGCGGCAACATTCATCGGTGTATTGGCATTGATCATGGGTCTGGGGCTTTGCTTTGGGGCGATGGCCGAGGTAGGCGTCTCAGACACGGAGATCGTCATCGGGTCCCACCAGGACCTCAGCGGGCCCATTGCGGGCTGGGGCATCCAGGTCAAGATGGGCCTGGAAATGCGCGCACGGGAGATCAACGAGGCCGGGGGCATACACGGCAGGAAAATCCGCATGGTCATCGAGGACAACGCCTATGACCCCAAAAAGGCCATCATGGTGACCAACAAGATGATCAGCCGGGACAAGGTATTTATGTTCATCGGCAACATGGGATCTCCCACGGCAGGGGCCACAAAGCCCATCATTTCCCGGAAGAAGATCCCCCAGATGTTTCCCCTGACCGCCGCGTCTCTCTTTTTCGAACCCTACGACCGGTACAGCTTCGCGGGATTTACGCCCTATTACGACCAGGCCCGCATCATCGTGAAGTACTTTGTGAAGGCGAAGGGGTACAAACGCATCGGTCTCATGTACCAGGATGACGAGATGGGCGCCATCATGAAAAAGGGCGTCCTGGACGAACTGGCGGCCCAGGGGCTCAAGATTGCCGGCGCCGAGTCCTACAAGCGCGGCGCCACCGAATTCAGTTCCCAGATCGCCAAGCTGAGAAAGGTCAACGCCCAGGTCGTGGTCCTGGCCACGATCATCCGGGAGACCGTTGGGGCCCTCAAGGAAGCCAAAAAAATCGGCTGGGACGTGGACATGTGCGGCATGTCGCCCGCCTTCACCAAGTACGTGCCCCTGCTCTGCATGAAAGCGGGCTTTTCCGCCGACGGGTTCTACTGCGTTGGCCAGACACCCATGGTATACAAGGACAGCAAACTGAAAACCATACAGGACTGGTGGAAAAGGCACGTGGAATGGTTCGGCAAGGACCCGGACCTGCCCACCACGGCCGGGTATGCCGGCGTTCACTATTTCGCCATTGCCGCGGACCGGGCGGGCCGAGACCTGACGCGGGAGAAATTCATTGATGAAATGGAAAAATTCGACAACGAGCCGGACAAGATCTTCGGGGGCCCCCCGTACACCTTTACTACCACCAACCACCAGGGCGCCTTTTACGGCAACATGAGCATTGTCCGGAACAATCGATTCCTGATCATCGAGAAAAACATGTATCACAAGCTGCCCAAGTAGGAGATTGACGGCCCCGGCGTCCACGGCGGGGCGATGGGCAAATGGGCACAAGATTATTTGCGGGGCTTCCCTCCCGGACGGAGTGGAAGCCCCTGTTCGTATCGGGAGAAAAACAATGGGGCTTCGGTTTGATCTCATATGAAACTTCGTATGGTTCAAGGTTCAGGGTTCAGAGGTTCAGGGTTGCGGGTTGCTTTGCACTATCCCCCCTTTGTAAACCTTAATTCAGTACGGCCCGCCTATTCGGGGCCCTCGCCCCGGGATTCCCCGGCCCCGGTCATACCTTGAGGTCATGGAGGCCGGTGGTCTCGGCCAGATAGCGGCTAAATTCCTCATCGTTCTTGCCGGCCCGTGCTTGCAGCCACTCCTCACTCATAAAGCCCCCCCAATATACCGCCTTCGGGTTCTCTGAAAGCACCGCCTCCACGATGATGTCCCCGATCAGATCGGGGCCGGGTACGGTGGCATCCACGAAGAGTTTTCCTACTGCCGCACCGGATGCCGCGTACAGGGCTTGATATTCCGGATCGGTGCGTTCCATCAGGTTACCCGTCATCTCATTGCCGACCTCATTGAACTCGGTGGCAATAAACCCCGGCCTAATGGCCACCACACGAATCCCGAAAGGACGGACTTCAACGCGAAGGGCGTCCGTGATGCCCTCCACCGCATATTTTGTGGACGCATAGACGCCGCTCAAGGGAAACGCGAGTTTCCCGACCACGGAACTCAGGTTGACAACGGTCCCCTTTCTCATTTTGCGCATGCCGGGAAGGCACGCCTGGGTGACGCGCATCAGGCTGAACACATTCACCTGGTAAAGCCGTCGGGCCGCATCGATGATCACGTCTTCTAATGCGCCCCGGATACTGTACCCCGCATTGTTCACGAGAACTCCCACCGGATCATCCAGTTCTCCGATATATCGGCAGAAGTTTTCGACATCTTCTGGATCCGCCAGATCCACCTGCCTGGGGATGATCCCTTTCACTTCCCGGGCAAGCTGCTCGAGACGCTCCATTCGCCGCGCCGCAGCAATGACTTGAAATCCCTGTTCCGCCAGTTTAGCGGCTGTTGCCCGACCTATGCCGCTGCTTGCCCCTGTCACCAGTGCCACCTGCTTTTCTGCTCCCATGATTTCCTCCTTTATGATTTAGGTCTCATGCCTTATCCTTGAAAGAACGCAACCGCGCTTCACTGTCAGGGGTCGCACCCGGGGCCTCTTTCTCCGCCATCTTCAGTCCCGAGCCGAAGTCCATCTTCATGCCCTTGTTGATCAGGTGCTTCTGCGCTTTGATGGAGTCCCGGCTGTTTTCCAGGATCTTTCCGGCCATTCGGTCAACGGTCTCCTGCAGCGCTTCCGGTGACGTGACCCTGCCGGCGAGGCCGACTTCCCTCGCCTCTTCTGCGGTCAGCAACTCGCAGGTGAAGACCATCTCCTTGGCCTTCATGGCGCCGACGATCCGGGGCAGGCGCTGCGATCCGCCCCATATGGGCGTCAGGCCCCATTTAGCGTGGGTGTCGCCGAACCTGGCCTCCTCGGAGGCCACGATGATGTCGCAGGCGATGGCCAGTTCAAGACCGCCGGTCAGGCAGTATCCGTTAACCGCAGCGATCACCGGCTTGTCCATGGCCTCGATGTGGTCGATGACCCTCAAGGCCAGTTTTGTCCGCGCGGCAGCGGAACTTTCAACTTTCGTCTCGTCAATGCCCTTGATATCAACCCCGGCCGAAAACGCGCGGCCGGCCCCCGTGATCACGACGACCCCTATGGAATCGTCACCGGCGATCTCTTCCAGCGCGTCCCCCAGCTCCCTGAGCATTTGCGGACTGAGGGCGTTGAGCACCTCTGGCCGGTTCAGGATGATTCTGGCCCTGCCCTCTCTCTTTTCAACGATAATGGTAGAGTACATGACTGTCCCCCCCCTGGCTGCTTTTTTCATTAACGTATCAGGAACTCTACAATTGACAAAATGTTGCCCAAATCAGTCTTATGCTTCGACAGCCCTTCGACATGCTCAGGACAGGGCTTGATATGAACGGAAAAGCAGTCTGTTTCCAACACAAGAACTGTCATTCCCCCTTTTGCCTGGTTCCCCGCCTTCGCGGGGATGACGGCATGGGACTGGAATACAGACAACCCCAATATTCCACCATTCCAGTGTTCCATTATTCCAGTATTTCACTATTCCATCATTCCATTATTCCACTATTCCAAATGGAATTTACAACCCCATCTCATCCGCCACCCTGGAACGATTCAGCCGGGCGTCGCCGAAAAGCAACTCCGCCTCCTTGGCATGCTTGTAGAAAAGATGCAGATCGTATTCCTCGGTGAACCCGATCCCGCCGTGGATTTCATGGGCCAGCCAGGTGACCTTCCGGTAGGCCTGACCGCACCAGGCACAGGCCATGGCGACTTCCTTATCGCAGGCGCGGCCTTCACTCAGAAGCGATGCGGCCTGACAGGCGATGAGCCGGCTTGTCTCCAGATGCGCGG
>JAFDKD010000741.1 GCA_019307165.1 Deltaproteobacteria bacterium
TCGAAAGGGTCTTCCATCACGGTTTTTGAACCGGCCCACCGGTGTTCCTCGATGAACGCGATCCGTTGGTATTCCTCATTTTCGGAATTTCCCGAGTGCACATAATCGATACGGAGGGTGCTCTCTCGAAAATGATCACTGAACTCCGCATTCAGGGGGAGGGGCGTCAATACCAAGAGTAGGGTCAGGATCAGTCTTTTCATGGCCGAATATCTTAATCTGCCGTAACTATTCAGGTTGTCAGGTTCACGGTTCACGGTTGGCCTCCCTGCGCTCCTCATATTTTAAGTTGTGCAATTTCCGAGACGTTAATCTGTTCAATTTATTCCATGTTCAGTTTTTGACGATACTTCTGTTCAAGCGCTTTTGCCATGGCCCGCTCCTCGCCTTTGGCTGGAGCCGGCAGCGGCTCCCAGAAAACCAGCTGGAGCCGGCAGGTCTCTTTCGGGGGGTAGTACCATCGGTCCTCCTTGGGAAGGAAGGGCGGGTCATTCCGTATGAAGACCGGCTGCACCGGAACACCGGTTATTCGGGTGGAGTTCGGCTTTGGGCGAACGGGTCCCTTCGGGAAAGAGCTGCAGACTATTGCCCGCGCGGATTTCCCCCATGGCCGCCTCGGCCGCGTCCATGGGGTTCACATGGTCATGGTCGGGCGCCAGGACGTAGGCGAGACTTTTCAGAATCTGTTTGAGCGGCAGGAACCTCGGCAGACTCGGCTTCACAAAAACGCAAAGCCGGGGGATATCCTTGATCAGGAACAGCACGTCGAACAGACCCGGGTGGTTGCAGATTACCACGCAGGGACCGGGATAGGGTTGACCTTCCGACGGCGCCTGCCGGACCAATCTGAAAATGCCCAGGGTGAAAAGCCACGCCCCGAATCCCTTCCGGACCCCCCCCTCGATCCACCGGTCTTTCCCGAACAACCGTCGCGCTATCCAGTCGGCCGGTACCATGATAAACAGCACGACCAGCATTCCGGCGAGAAATCCACCGAACATCAAGCCCATGAAAACGCCCTTGAGACTTCTGACGGCCCACTCTTTAAGCGTGCAAGGCATTATTCGGTTTTAATGGGGAAAGGAAGACAGGCCAGACCCCAGGTCCCCGGACCCATGTGAGCGGCGGATGTCAGGGACAGCGGCTGCAGGATGGTCCCGGCCATGGGAAAACGGCTCTCGACCTCCGGAAGAATTTCCTGTTCGATCCATTCCCGGTTGTCCGTATATTCAAGCATGATCGAGGCCTCCCGATCGGGACTCAGGGCCTTTTCGAGCCGGTTAAATGCCATGGTCACCTGGTCCTTGCGGGTTCGAACCACGCCGACCTTTTTGGCCCCTTCCGGCGTGGGCGTGACCACGGGTTTGACGTGAAGCATGTCTCCGAAAAAGGCGCCGGTCTTTGACATGCGCCCGCCCGCGGCAAGGTACTGAAGCCTATCCAGGAACAGCACTTCCTCGCACCGGTTTACAGCGTCTTGGGCGAACCGAATGACCTCCTCGGGGTCTTTGCCGGTAAGGGCGAACGCCGCCGTGGCCAGCACTGCCAGCCCAAGTCTGCCCGATGCAATGCCGGAGTCCAGCACGACGAGGCGATCCGCGTCGTCCTGCTCGGCCCGCCAATCCACGGCCGCCTGGAAGTTTCCGGTATAAAAAGAACCCACACAGATATACAGGACCTTGTCGTACAGGCCCATGACCTTTTGATAGCATTGCTGACGCTCGAAAAGGGATGCCTGGGCCGTGGATACCTTGGTCCCCTTTTTCATGGATTCGAAAAGCGCTTGCGGCTCCAGAAAGGTTTCCGGAAGCGACGTATTGCCGATGTTGATGTAGCTGTCGAGAAGCGTGATGCCCAGGTCGGCAGCCTGGCGCCGCGTAATGGAACCGGCGCCGTCGGTCATGATGTGGATGGCATGTGTTCGGCTCGATGAGGCAAATCGGCGCGTCTGCTCCTCCAGATCGTCGGCGGACCAATGGACCACATGGCCCACCGTTTCGAGCCTTCGGCGCGTGGCCTCCTGGTTTTCCGAATGCAGGTGAACTTTAAGATAGTCCCCATCGGAAATAGCCACCACGGAATCTTCCCGGCCCAGTACGGCCGTCAGGTCGAGATCGGATCGGGCGCCGCGGTCGACTTCGAGCACCACATCCATGCAATAGCCCACGTCGGACCGACTCTTCCATTCATCCGAAAGATCGAATGCCTCTTTCATTTCTCCGCTCAGCGAGGAAAACCCGGGCGTTTTGCCGGCCAGGGTGCACAGAAAGGCATCGAAAAAGACCAGCATTCCCAGTGCCCCCGCATCCACCACGCCGGCGGCCGCCAACTCCGGGAGTTGCGAGGTGGTCGCCTTTACGGTCTCGGTCAACTCCCGAATAACGGGATCGGTCCATTCCGCAGACGCTTTGGGGGGATGCAAGTCAAGCGCCCGAACCAAACTGTCGAAAAGGCTGAGCATGGTCCCCTGTTTCGGGTCCTTGACTGCGCCGTAGGCCATGTCCCGGCCCTGTGCACCGGCGGCCGAGAGGGTGTCCAGACCGGTGAATGTCAGGAGGCCTTTAAAGAAGCGGGCGGCGATGTTTCCGGAATTGCCCCTGGCGGACATCAACAGTGCCTGGGTGCGTTCCTCCAGATTCAGGCCGCCGTGCTTGAGGGGGCTGAGGCTGATGACCAGGTTTCGACCGGTGTCTCCGTCGGGCACGGGAAAAACATTGATCCTGTCCAGCACATCGGCCCAGGCCACCACCTGCTCGACGCCCGATTTCAGGGCGTTTTCCAGGATTTCCCGCATTCCCTTGAATTCCCCTTTCTGTTTCACCCTTAGATTTCCTTCCATAACCGGATCTGCTGATCGCGCCATATTCCGTTCCCTAACACATGATGCCGTTTCAATACAATTGCATTGTTTCAAACGCTTTATTCCATCTGCAAAACCTGGCCCGCCCGTCGTAGCTGCCCCTTAGCGAAGTCGGGTCCTCTCCCGCAGGGCGGGGGTCACAGTTTTCCGGCTATGCAAATGCGGAAATAAGGTGTCAGGTGTCAGTGTTCAGTGTTCCCCGCCCAATGACGGCGGGATCTTCGACAGGTGT
>JAFDKD010000116.1 GCA_019307165.1 Deltaproteobacteria bacterium
AGGGTAGGTTTTCCTGAAGTCGCCGATGAGAAACGGCATGAAATAGCGGGCATACGTTTTAGTGGTCCCGAGGCGAAGGACCCCTCGTTTCAGTTCCCGTAGGTCCTCGATGGTGTCTTCAATCTCGCTTTCGAACTCAAAAATCTTACCGGCGTATTCGAAAAGGGTTTGTCCTTCATCCGTCAAATGGATCCGCCTTCCCCGTTTTTTAAACAGCTTCAGGTCGCAGAAATCTTCAAACAACTTCAGATGGGCCGTGACGGCCGGCTGGGTGACGCAGAGCCGTTGCGCCGCCTCCGTACAGCTGAGGCATCGTGCTGTTTCATAAAAGGCGCGCAGCTGGTTGAAGTTGATCATGACGGGTGCCCAAGAAAATCTTATGATCCAAAGCAATCCATAAGAAAAATTTATACCTATCATAAAAAAATAGGATTTGACAGTTTTTTCTTGCCCCGCGATTCTTAGACAATAGAAAATCTCCCTTCGAACGAAGGGGCCGGGTCGCCTGATCCGGACAACGCACTTTTCATTCGATCCAGGATACTCTTCCCGCGCGCGTTTCCGGAATCATGCCCACGGAACGTCTTTTACCTGTTTAACCGTCCGATCCACGGGACATGCCCGTTTGTTTCATTCAATCCACCCTTTAACCTTAAGCGTCACACAGAAGGAGGGAAAAATGACAGACGAAAAAGCAGGAAGATTTCCGGATCCCCACGAGTTTCAGGCGCCTCCAGAACTGGAAGGTTGGGAGGAGATGTACCCCTCGCACCACCTGTTTTCCCAGGACAGGGCCGATTGGGAGAAACAGCAGTTCTGGTATCAGGACAAGATCCACGCCCCCGAACCCGTGCCGCCGCTGGACCTGATCTTCCAGGAGGCCTGGCAGATCGCCCTGTCCCAATACACCACCAGGGTGTTCTGCATTCCCCCGGCCCAGGGCATCGCCCAGAGGATGGTAGGGTGCTACATGTACATCTGCGCCATCGCGCCCCCGCCGGAGGAGATTATCGGGGAAAAAGCCGCCCTATTCGAAAAGCGCGTCTTTTACGTGTTCGATCATTATGACGAGTTGTGGGACAAGTGGCTGATCAAGTTTCAGGCCCTGGGCAAGGAGATGGAAGCCCTTCAAGTCCCGGCGGAACTGCCCAAATTCGTACCCGAAGACCAGGTCCTGCCCGTGCCCACCGGCTGCTACGCCTCCTATGATCTCATCGAGTCCTTCGACAAGCTCGTCAACATGATGTTCAAGGGCTGGCAGTACCATTTTGAAATGCTCAACCTCACCTATCTGGCCTATCTCATGTTCGGGGATGTCACCCGGAACCTTTTCCCGGGCATCAGCGAGAGCGCCATCGGCAAGATGGTGGCCGGCGCCTATGTGTCCATGTTTCGGCCCGAAGAGGAACTCTGCCGCCTGGCCCGCCTGGCCACCTCCATGCGGGACGTGGCCGATATCCTGAAAAGCGACGATTCGGTGGATGGGAAAGTAGCCAAATTGGGAAAGATCCCGGACGGGAAACAGTGGCTCCAGGAATTCGACAAGGCCAAAGACCCCTGGTTCTCCGTCTCCTGCGGGAGCGGCTGGTTTCATTACGAGGGGAGTTGGCTCACCAATCCGGAGATCCCCTACAGCTACATCAAGAGTTATGTGGAGCGCCTGGAAAACGGCGAGACCATCGAGCGGTCCCTGGATAACATCAACAAGCAGAGGGACGAAACCGTGGCCAAGTACCGGGAGCTGATCCAGACGGACGAAGACCGCGAGTCCTTTGACGGCGCCTACAAAACCATCCGCACCATCTACCGGTACGCCGAGGACCATCTCTTCTGGGTGGAGCACTGGTTCCACACTATCTGGTTTTCCAAGATCAGGCAACTGGGCAAGGTCCTGGTGGACAACGGCATGATCGACGAGGTGGACGACATCTTCATGTTCAACCGCTATGAGATCCCCCAGCTGCTGACGGAGGTGTCCACCGCCTGGGCCTTGGGCGTGGATATCCCGGTGCGGAGCGACTTTTACAAGACCAAGGTGGCAAAAAGGAAGAAGATACTGGAAGCCGCCAGGGAGTGGAACCCGACACCCGCCCTGGGCGTGCCGCCCGAGGAAGTGGCAGAGCCCTTCACCGTCATGCTCTGGGGGGTAACCACCGACAAGGTCAAGGAATGGCTCAAGGGGTTTGACGCATCCACTGCCGGGGATGTGTCGGAAATCAAAGGGTTCGCCTCTTCGGCCGGCGTGGCCGAAGGACCGGCCAGGGTGCTCAAGGCCCTCAAGGACCTGGTGGACCTCCAGCCCGGGGAAATCATAGTCTGCCCCTCGACCAATCCATCGTGGGCGCCGGTCTTCACCAAAATCAAGGCGGCCGTCACCGACATCGGGGGCCTCACCAGCCATGCCGCCATCGTGTGCAGGGAATACGGCGTGCCTTCGGTCACGGGGACCGGCGTGTCTACGGCGGTTATCAAGACGGGGGACATCATCAAGGTAGACGGGGACACGGGCGTGGTCACCATCGTGGAACGAGCCGGTTGAGCCTGCGCCCCGGTTTGAAATCGTTCCCCCTCGGACCTTTCTAAGGAATCCCATTCCCCGGCCCCTTTCCGGTTTCTCACGGCGCGGGGAATGGGCCCTCGGAAGGAGGATAGCATGGCGTATGTCCTTGACTTCAGCCTGCTCGACAAGAGTTCCCTCCCGCTGGTGGGAGGCAAAAACGCCAGCCTGGGCGAAATGATCAAGGCCGGCATCCACGTCCCCCCCGGATTCGCCGTGACAACGGACAGCTACCTGGCTTTCATTACGGATACGGGCATCAAAGACAGGATCTATGAGGTCCTTTCCGGGCTCGACCCCGAAGATGTGCGCGCCCTGAATGCCGCGAGCGACGCGGTTCAGGAATTGATCCGGGGCGGGGAAATGGCCGATCCCATTCAAAGGGCCATCGAGGAGGGGTATGACGGGTTGTGCGAGCGGTCCGATGTCTCGCGCCTGCCCGTGGCCGTACGATCCAGCGCTACGGCCGAAGACCTGCCCACGGCCAGTTTTGCCGGGCAGCAGGACACCTATTTGTGGCAAGTGGGGGCGGAGAAGGTAATCCGGAGCGTCCAGCGCTGCTGGGCCAGCCTGTTTACCCCGCGGGCCATTGCCTACCGGGTAAAAAACGATTTTCCCCATGAAAAGGTCCTGATCAGCGTGGGCGTTCAGAAGATGGTCAATTCCAGGACGGCGGGGGTCATGTTCACCATCAATCCAACGGACGGGGACCCGTCAAAGGTGGTCATCGAAGGGAGCTGGGGGTTGGGAGAGACGGTGGTTTCCGGCTCGGTAAACCCGGATAAATTCGTGGTGGACAAGGTGATCATGGAAATCTCGGAAAAGACCATCTCCGCCAAGCACGTTGAATGTGTCTTCGATCCGGAAAAGGGAGAGTGCGTGGATGCGGACGTGGACCCGGAAATTCAGAGCGCCTGCTGCCTGGAGGAACAGGAAATAAAGGCCCTGGTAGTCACGGGCAAAGAGATCGAGGCGCATTACGGCAGGCCCATGGACATCGAATGGGCCATCGACAAAGACCTTTCGTTTCCGGACAGCATGTTCATTGTCCAGGCCCGGCCGGAGACGGTGTGGAGCCAGCGAAAGAAAAAGTCGATCATCGGTAGAAAAAGCGGCTATCAGCTGCTCATGGATCGGGCCATGAAACGGATCAAGCTTACCGACGAGTCGTGAATAATTTTTTTATTGTAAAAAAAAATTAGAGAGGAGGAATAGATTTTCATGAAAAACATGAGAGACTTTATCGCGAAATGCGAGGCGGAGGGCATCCTCAAAAGGATCACGGCGGAGGTGGACTGGGACCTGGAGTTGTCCCACATCGCCAAACTCAACGAGGAAAAGAGCGGCCCGGCGCTTCTCTTTGAGAACGTCAAGGATTACGACTCCCCCATCATCACCAGCGCCTGCACCACGGCGGAGCGGCTGGCCATTATCATGGGCCAGCCCAAAGAGACGAGCCTGGTGGGCATCATGGAGGAGTGGGTCAAGCTGGGAGACAAGAAGATCGAGCCCAAGTGGGTGGACAGCGGCCCGTGCAAGGAAAACATCATGATGGGCGACGACGTGGACCTGTTCAAGTTCCCGGCGCCCAAATGGTATCCCAAGGACGGCGGGCGGTTTTTCGGCACGGCCCACTTCATCATCACCAAAGACCCGGAATCGGGATGGGTCAACCTGGGCACGTACCGGTCCCAGCTGCTGGACAAGAACCACCTGGGCACCCAGTTCATTAAGGGAAAGCATGCCGACCTCATGCTCAAAAAGTACCAGGCCATGGGCAAGCCCATGCCGGTAGCGTCCATCGTGGGCTGCGACCCCCTGCTCTTCATCCTGGGCGCGGCCAGGGTATCGGCCTTTGTGTCCGAGTACGACATCGCCGGCGCCATCCGCGGGGAGCCGGTTGAGGTGGTGAAGGGCGAGACCGTGGACCTGCCCATCCCCGCCGAGGCGGAGGTCGTGGTGGAAGGCGAGGTGGACGCGGACAAGTTCATGGACGAAGGGCCTTTCGGCGAATACACGGGCTACTACTCGGGTGTGGGCACCGACCCCCGGAATTTTATCGATGTCAAATGCATCACCCACCGCAACAACCCCATCTTCTGGGGCACCACCGTGGGCCGGGCCGTGACCGACACCCACATGACCATGGCCCTGTCCTACGGCGCCGCCCTGTGGCAGCAGCTGGTGGCCATGAAGATACCGGGCATTCGCTCCGTGTACTGCCCGCCCGAGGGGTCGGGCCGGTTCCTGGCCATCATCTCCATGAAGCAGATGTATCCGGGCCACGCCGACCAGGTGCTGACCGCCGCCATCTCCACTGAAATGGGCGCATACGGTCTCAAGACCGTCATCGTGGTGGACGAGGACATCGATCCGTGGGACATCCCCCGGGTCATGTACGCCCTGAGCTTCCGCTTCCAGCCCAACCGGTGCCAGATCATCAAACGGGGGCGCTCCACGCCGCTGGACCCCTCGCTCCCCATCGACTCCAGGGAGATCACCGGCCGGCTGCTCATGGATGCCACCATCCCCTATGACTGGAAGGACAAGCCTATCCCCATCACCTTGGACCCCGACATAGTGGAAAAGGTCAAGGGAAGGTGGGCGGAGTTGGGACTGGAATAAGTAAAGAATCTGGGCCCATAGGACCCGGCTTCGCTAAAGGGCAGCTATGCCGCGGCAGGCCTGGCTTTTGGGCCGCCCCCATAGGGGACCGTGCAATTGCCAAGTCCTGAAAGTGACTAAAGTGATCTAAAGTGCCTAGAGTGCCTAAGGTTAAGGAATTCTTTGACATTCGATATGATTGATGAGCTAAGCTCCCCCACAACTTTAGCTCACTTTAGCTCACTCAGAACTTTAGCTCACTTCATGATCCGTATTCGATATTCAACAGGAGGCAAGCCGTGAAACCTATCCGCTATCAACAGGACATGGTGGACGAATTCCTGGACAAAGGCTACTGGACCCAGGAACTCTTCTATGATTTCTACGACCGCAATGCACGGGAACTGGGGGACCGGGAGGCCCTGGTGGATTCGAAATACCGGGTGACCTGGGCCGAGGCCAAGCGTCTGGTGGATGCCATCGCCATTTCCTGGGCGGAGTTGGGCATTCCCCAACACGACCGCATTATCATACAATCGCCCAACAGCGTGTACGGTTTCCTCGCCCGTATTGCCGCGGAACGGGCCGGCCTCATTTCCCTGACGGTCTACCCCTACCTCCGGGAGCGGGAACTGACTTACATGGTGGAGCGGACCGAGGCCACCGCCGTGGTCATCCCGGTGGCGTATCGGAAATTCAATTATCTGAACATGTACAAGGAACTTCAGAAGCAGTTCCCCCACCTTAAATATGTGTTTCTCTTCGACGAAGAGGTCCCCCCGGGCGCCCCTGAAAACACCTTTTCACTGCCCAAACTGGCGCAGGAGCGGGCCGGGAAGCCGGTGGACGAAACCCAGCTCCAGGCCCGGCGATTGGACCCCATCTGGAATGTGGCCCTTTTGACCACCACATCGGGGACCACGGGAATCCCCAAGCTGGTGGAATGGCCTCCGGCCCCCAGGGTCTGCACGTCCAAGGGACGGGTGGATATCTGGGGATTGAACAAGGATGATATCACCATGGCCATCGCGCCCCACGCGGGAGGGGCCGCCGGGACGCTCACTTATTTTGCCGCGCCTATTGCGGGCGCCAAAACGGTCATGCTGGAGGAGTTCACGCCCGAAGGGGCCCTGGCCCTGATCGAAAAGGAAAAGGCCACGGCCATCGGCGTGGTGCCCACCCACCTGGTGCGCATGCTGGAAGCGGACCATGGGAAATACGATCTCAGTTCGCTCAGGTTCATCCGGTCCGCGGGCGGATATCTTTCTCCGCAGGTGGCTGAAGAGGCTGAAGAGGCCTTCGGCGCCTCCATCACCAGCGACCTGGGGACCCAGGACAAGGGGTCGGTTTCCGGATGCCGTGTGGAAGACTCCAAGGAACTGCGGCGAAGGACCGTGGGCCGGATGCTCCCCGGCAACGCGGTACGCCTCCTCGATGAAAACGGCAATGAGGTGCCCGACGGGGAACCGGGCATCCTGTATTTCAGGGGGCCCCATGCACCCGCCGGTTATTACCGGGACGAGGAGCTGACCGGTACGGTATTCGACGACAAGGGCTGGACCACCACCGAGGACATCGTGAAATTCGACGAAGGCTGCCTGTGGATCCTGGGACGGGCCAAAGACATGATCATCCGCGGCGGGCAGAACATTTACCCGGCGGAAGTGGAGGGGCTTCTGAACGAGCACCCCAAGGTGTCCTCCGTGGCCATCGTGGGCTACCCGGACCGGGCCATGGGCGAGAAATGCTGCGCCTATGTGATTCCCAAACCGGGTCAAACCTTCATATTTGAAGAAATGGTGGAATTCCTCAAGGGCAAGAAGCTGGCCATGTTCAAACTGCCCGAGCGCCTGGAGGTCGTGGACGAATTTCCGGCCGTGGGTGATTCTGGCAAGGTGAACAAGGAGACGCTCAAGAAGGACATCGCCGCCAAGGTTGAAGCCGGCCAGTAGAAAAGGATTCGAGGGGTCGAGGGGTCAAGGATTCAAGTGAAAAAATCCTCTAATTGCGGATTCCTTAGCCTCTCGCCCCCCTCGACCCCTCGGCCCCTTGAATCCTTGAACCCTTTTCTTTCGTGTTCTTCGTGGTGAAAAAACCGGTTTCATAACGGCGCGGCCGATTGGTTCAAACAATCAGGGGAAGGAAACCCATGTCGAAATCCGTGCTCATCATCTCCACCATGGACACCAAAGGGGAGGAGACCCTTTACCTGAAAGACAGGGTGGCGGCCTTCGGGTTGACGCCGGTGCTCATGGACCTGGCCATGCGGGGGGTGGGGCCTTCCCCGGCCGATATCACTCCGGCACAGGTGGCCGCGGCAGGCGGCAGCAGCCTTGACGACATCCGCTCCTCCAGTGAGCGGTCGCGGATCACCAACATCACCATTGCCGGCGCATCGGCGCTGGCCCGGGACCTGCTGGCGGAAGGCAGGCTGGATGCCGTGGTAGGGCCGGCCTGTCCACCCGGTATATCGGCACCGGCGATATTGCCCTGTTTCACTCCGTCATCGAAATATCGGGCCTCTCCGACCTGCTTAAAAACGTGATCGACCGGGCCGCGGGCGCCCTGTCGGGCATGCTCATGGAAGGCGTTGCGTCTCCTAAAACGGGCGCTGGAAAGGCCGTTGCCCTGACCATGCTGGGGCCATGCGAACAGTGCGCCAGCGCCGTGCGAAAGGCCTTGGAAGGAGAAGCCTGGCAGGTGACCGGATTTTCCGCTGCCGGCATCGGGGACCGGGCAATGGAGGAAATGATCGGTCAGGGGCTGTTCCGGGGCGTGATCGATCTGGCCCCCGGGGGCGTGGGCGAGCACCTGTTCGGCTTTATGCGGGATGCCGGGCCTAACCGCCTTGAAACAGCCGGAAAAATGGGCATTCCTCAGGTTGTATCCACGTGCAGCGTCAACCATATGACGCCGAGGAAGTCCCGGTATAAGCCCGGTTACCACGAACGCAGGAAATATGACCTGGACAAGTTCCGGACCTGGCTCCGCATGTCGCCGGAAGAGTTGGCCCGGGTTGCGGAGGCCTTTGCGGAAAAGCTGAATCGGTCCGGAGCCCCCGTAACCGTGGTGATTCCCAAGCGGGGATGGTCGTCCGTGGACGCGCCGGGCAATCCCACATACGACCCGGCCGAGGACCGGGCATTCGTGGAGGCCCTCCGAAAAGGACTGAAACAGGAAATCCGCCTGATCGAGGTGGATGCCAATATGGAGGATCCGGAATTTGCCCGCGCCGTGGTGAAAGAGGCGCTGGAAATTTTCTAGCGGACCATTGCAGACATAAAATCAGGACGCTGGTGCCTGCGGGTAGACCGGAAGGCTGGAATGTTGGAATATTGGAATGGTGGGTTTCCATGTTCATTGGCATTTTGGATATGTGGTAAGCTTTCCTGAGGCAAAAAATCCCCTTTTGAAAAATGGGGACGCAGAGGCTGTCCCGCAACACCTGAGAAACGTCATGCCCGCGAAGGCGGGTATCCAGAAATCAAACGGGCCTTTGGATCTTCGCGTTTGGCCATGATCCCGGGCTCGGTGACTCGACATCTAAAATAAGATAAGAGAAACAAATGCCCAAACGAATCGTCATCGGGATATCAGGGGCCAGCGGCGTCATCTACGGCATCAGGATGCTGCAAAGGCTCCAAGACAAAGAATTTGAAACCCGCCTCGTCATATCGGAGGCGGGCCGGACCAATATCGAGATCGAGACCGATCTCAAATCGTCCGACGTTGAGGGATTGGCCGACCGGGTGTATGACAACAAAAACATGGGCGCCGCCCTGGCCAGCGGTTCTTTCCTGACCGAGGGCATGGTGGTGGT
>JAFDKD010000117.1 GCA_019307165.1 Deltaproteobacteria bacterium
CCCATTCGCGGGACCGCGGATCAAGATATTGAAAAAAGTTCCGGAAATCGAACCATGAAAAAATATTCGGTAAATTTTTTACCCGGTGATCGTTCTGTAGAGGTAGACGAGGGCACCGACATCGCGGAAGCCGCCCGTCAGGCGGATGTCTTTATTAACAATCTTTGCGGCGGCGAAGGGGTTTGCGGCCAGTGCCGCGTACGGGTGGTCAAGGGGCGGGCGGAGGCCGAAGAACAGGCGAGAGGCTTCTTTTCCGAAGAAGAACTGTCACAGGGCTACGTCCTGGCATGCCGGACGGAGATCCACGATAACCTGGACATCCTGATTCCTGCCGAGTCGCGGGTGGAGGATTCCCAGATCATGACCCGCGGCGAGGGAGAGGGTGCGGCGGGCGAACTGAACCCCCTGGTGAGAAAGATTTTTCTTGAACTGCCCAAGCCCACGCTCGAAGACAACAGCGCGGACATCGACCGGATATCGCGGGAATTGCGGAAGAAAATAGGATGGCACACCTTTGACATCAGGCTGAACTGCCTCCAGAACCTTTCCGAGAAGCTGCGCGATAATGACTGGAAAGTTACGGTCAGCGTGGTCAAGTCTGAAAAAGGCTACCGGATCCAGAGAGTGGAGCCGCAGGACACCACGCAGCGAAATTACGGGGTGGCCGTGGACGTGGGGACCACAACCGTGGTGACCCGATTGGTGGATTTGAACACAGGCGCGGTCCTCGGGGTCGAAGGGAGCCTCAACCGCCAGGCAAGCTATGGAGAGGACGTCATTTCCCGGATGATTTACGCCTGCGGCAAGGGCGGGCTTCACCCCCTTCACGAGGCGGTGGTCGAGAACATCAACGAACTGATTGAAAAACTGGTCCGGCAGCGGGAGGTGTCTCTCGAAGATATCAGCGCCGTCGTGGCCGCCGGAAATACGACCATGAGCCATTTTCTACTTGGCCTGGTCCCCTGCTCCATCCGAATGGAACCCTATGTGCCCACGGCCGATGTCTATCCCCAGATAATGGCCAAAGAGATCGGGCTCCGGATAAACGACACCTGTATCCTGGAGACCCTGCCGGGCGTTGCCTCTTATGTGGGGGGCGATATCGTTGCCGGCGCCATGTCCTGCGGCATGGCGGACAGGGAGGAGGTCACGGGCCTGATCGATATCGGCACCAATGGCGAAATCGCCATAGGCAACAATTCGTGGCTGGTTTGCTGTTCGGCATCGGCGGGTCCCGCCTTCGAAGGCGGGGGGACCCAGTGCGGCATGCGGGCCACACGCGGCGCCATCGAAAAAATCCGGATCGAGAACGGCCGCGTGGAATACAGGACCATCGGGAACGGACCGCCCAGGGGGATATGCGGTTCCGGGCTCATCGACGCCATATATGAATTGGTAAAAAACGGGATTATCGGCGCCGAGGGCAAGTTCCAGCGGGACCTGAACGACCCCCGCCTGGCCGTGGAAGACAATGTGCCCCGCTATGCCATTGCCCCGGCCGATGAAGCGGAGTCGGGGCAGCCGGTGGTCATCACCGAATCGGACATCGCCAATCTGATCAAATCCAAGGGCGCGGTCTTCGCCGCCATCAAATCGCTGACCGATTACATCGGCGTGGGCTTTGACCAGATCGATAGGTTTTATGTGGCCGGGGGTTTTGGCAGCTACCTGGATATCCCGAAAGCGGTAGCCATCGGTCTGTTGCCCGATATTTCCCACGACAGGATTCAGTTCATCGGCAACAGTTCGTTGAGCGGGGCGAGCAAGGCGCTGCTGTCGGAAAACGCATTTGAAAAATGTGTCAACATCTCCAGGTCCATGACCAACATCGAACTCACCAACTACCAACCTTTCATGGACGATTACATTGCCGCCCTGTTTCTCCCCCATACGGACAGACGCCTCTTTCCTTCGGTCACCTATTGAGGGGGAACTTCGCGGACACCGGTTGAGGGAAACCACAAAAGCCGCCATTTCATCACAAACGCCGGGAGAACACCCATGGATATCGTGGAAATCCGAAAAGTGCTTGAAAAATGCGAGTTTTTCAGGGGGCTTGAGGCGGGCCACATCGGGCAGGTTGCCGACCTGTGCCGGGTGGAAACCTGCCGGACGGGCAGTCATGTCTTCCACCAGGGAGACTTCGGCGACAACATCTACATCATAGTCGAGGGAAGTGTCTACCTGGAAAGGGAGAGGGACCTGGGCTCGCGAAAAGGGGTCGCCGTAATCGGCGTGCTGGGCAGGGGCAGGGTGCTGGGCTGCTGGTCCACGCTCCTGGGCGAACCCCATCATCTCATGTCCTCGGCATGTTGCCGGAAAGAGACCACCCTGCTGACCATTAAAGGATCCGACCTCAGGGACATGATGGTGCGGGACGCCAAGCTGGGGTTCAATCTTCTTGAAAGACTCTGCTTTCTCCTCCGCGACAGGATCGCGGGCGCGTATGGGGCCATGGAGAAGATTTAGCCGGATGCGGCCTTGCTCATCGAAAAAATTTCTCATTAAGGATATCGATATCTATGCACGACGCCAAACCCGGAGAAGATGAGTTGCGGAATGACGTTGCCGCTGAAGACGAGGCCGTATTGGAAGATATTGCCGCTGGGATTGCGGACTTCGATACCGGCAGAGGCCGCCTCATTCCCATTCTGCAAATGATCCAGGAAACCCACACCTACGTGCCGGGCCCGGCCATGAAACTGGTGGCCGATCACCTGGGCCTCGCCACCTGCGAAGTCTACGGGGTCGCCACATTCTACAACCAGTTCCGCTTCAATCCCCCGGGAAAGCACCAGATTAAGGTCTGCCTCGGTACGGCCTGTCACGTGAAGGGGGGCGACATCATCCTGGAGAACTTCGAACGCAAACTGGGCATCCGGGCCGGAGAGACCACGTCGGACCGGGAATTCAGCATCGACAGGGTCGCCTGCGTGGGCTGCTGCGCCCTTGCGCCCGTGGCCCTGGTGGATGAAACCGTTCACGGTCACGTGGCCCCCAGCAAGGTGGAAGGGCTGATTCTCGGTTTTCAGATCGAAAAAGAGCGGGCGGAAAGAGAAAAGAATGTGGGGCCCCAGGACCCGGCTTCGCTATAGGGCAGCTTCCGTCTCCGCCTATCGGCTACGCCGTGACAAGACGCCGCGGCGCGCCCGGCTTTGAGGCCGCTCCCATAGGGGACCGGTCAGATAGGCTGAAGTTAAGGATAAGGTTGAAAAGACAGGCCGAGGCTGAGGTTAAGGTTGAGCAACAGATTGACGCTTGTGTTTTCCTTTTCTCAACCTGGACCTTAACCTGAACCTGGCGAAGCCGTCTCTCAGCATGGCCGGCATTTCCGGAATGGCATGGCCCAAAGAACCAGGTTTTGCAGATGGAAATAACGATGGCGCAGGCGAGTAACCACATCACGGCATCGCGGTATGCCGCCTTGCGGGAGGCGGCCGAAAAGAGGCGGCGCGCCTTCAGTGACATAGCGTTGCCCAAAATCCATATCGGGACGGCCACCTGCGGCATCGCCTCCGGCGCCCTTGAGACAAAACAGGCATTTGAAGAAGCGCTTGATGAAACCGGAATTCAGGCGGAAATCCGTGTCCTCGGATGCATCGGGCACTGTTACGCGGAACCGGTGGTCATCATTGAAAACGCCGGCTTTCCGCCGATCCTCTACCACCACGTGTCCCCCGGAAAGGCCCGCATGCTGGTGAGATCGTTTCTGGGCGACGGAGACCCGCTGTTCGAGCACATCCTGGGCGCCACCAAAGAGAACGATCTCATTCCCTCGGTCATGGATTTCCCCCGGTTCAACCTGGAAAAGCGGTTGATCACGGACAAGTGCGGCCGTATCGATCCGGAAGACATCTACGATTACATCGCCGAGGGCGGATACGCATCGCTCGCCAAGGCACTGACGCTTCCGCCCGAAAACCTCATTACTGAAATCGCGGACGCCGGACTGAGGGGAAGAGGGGGGGCCGGATTTCCAACGGGAAAAAAATGGGGCTTGGCAGGCGCCGCCGACGGCGATCGAAAGGTGGTCATTTGCAACGCAGACGAGGGGGACCCGGGAGCCTACATGGACCGCACCATTCTGGAGAGCAACCCCCACCAGGTCATCGAGGGCATCGCCGTTTGCGCCTATGCCGTAGGCGCGCAAGAGGCCGTGGTCTATGTCCGGGCCGAATACCCGTTGGCCGTCAGGATCGTTACCGGCGCCATCGAGCAGGCGGCGTCTTTGGGACTCCTGGGTCAGGGAATCCTGGGGAGCGCTTTCAGCCTGGAAATTGAGCTATTTCAAGGGTCCGGCGCCTTTGTGTGCGGTGAGGAAACGGCCCTTATCCAATCCATTGAAGGTCGACGAGGCATGCCGCAACACCGCCCCCCCTATCCCGCCCAAAACGGCCTTTACGGCCGGCCCACCGTCATCAACAACGTCAAGACATTTGCCTCCATTGCCCCCATCGTCACCAACGGGGCGCCCTGGTACAAGGGCATCGGGACCCAAAACAGCCCTGGGACCGCTGTCTTTTCCGTGGTCGGCAACGTGGTACACCCCGGGCTTGTGGAAATCGCCATGGGCGTTCACCTCCGCACCCTGATCTTCGACATCTGCGGCGGCATACCCGATAAAAGGACGTTCAAGGCGGTCCAGATCGGCGGCCCCTCGGGCGGGTGCCTGCCTGAGGAATTCCTGGACACGCCCATTGACTTCGACAGTCTCACCGCGGCCGGGGCCATGATGGGATCGGGCGGCATGGTGGTCATGGATGAGGACACCTGCATGGTGGACGTGGCCCGGTACTTTATCGATTTCACACAGAAGGAGTCCTGCGGCAAGTGCACGTTCTGCCGTATCGGCACGGCCCAGCTGCTCCATGTTCTGGAGCGGATCACCCGCGGGGAAGGCAGGGACGGAGACATTGAACTCCTCGAAACCCTGAGCCGCGACGTGAAGGCCGGTTCCCTCTGCGGCCTGGGCAAAACCGCCCCCAATCCGGTGCTCACTTCGCTCAGATACTTTCGGGAGGAATACGAGGCTCATGTCAAGGAAAAGCGGTGTCCGGCCTGTGTCTGCCGGACCCTGACCGCCTTTTACATCGACCTGGACAAATGCGCCCGCGGGTGCGACGTCTGCGTGGGCTGCTGCCCCGTGGAGGCCATCTTCACCACGGCCGATCGAAAAAAGGGCGTCGATCAGACCCTTTGCGTCAAGTGCGGGGAATGCATGGTTGCATGCCCGCCCGAATATCGCGCGGTCGTAAAGGTGTCTCCCCCGGAACTGGCCCCGATTGTGGAAAAACCCGAGGAAGGGAATTGAGGCAGAGGACAGAGAATATCGAATATCGAATATCGAACAAGGAATGTCGAATTAACGAAGAACGAGGAACCAGGAACCTTTGAACCCGTAACGCGCAACCCGTAACTCGAAAACAACCCATGACCACAATCACTGTTGACGACAAATCAATCGAAGCCCGGGAAGGAACGACCGTCCTCCAGGCCTGCCTTGAAAACGGCATCTACATCCCCAACCTGTGCCATATGGACGGCATGGCCCATCCGCCCGCGTCATGCAGGTTGTGCCTGGTGGAAGTCGAGGGGGAAGACCGGCCGGTTACCTCGTGCACCACGGCCGCTGCGAACGGCCTGGCGGTCAGGACGGATACCCCGGAGGTCAGGCGGTTGCAGCGGACGGCCCTCCAGCTCCTGCTTTCCGTGCACGACGTGGACTGCGGCCGCTGCCCGGCCAACAAGAAATGCGAGCTTCAGCGCATGGCCGCGTTTCTCAAGGTGGGGCTCAAGCCGAAACGCCTGGAGCGCTTCCTGAAAGAGCCCGGCATCGATCGCACCCATCCCTTTCTCGATTACTACCCCAACCGGTGCGTCCTGTGCGGCAGGTGCGCGGTTGTCTGCACGAAAGAACACGGCAGGGCCTACCTGACATTTGCAAAACGTGGCCTTGACACCGTGCTCAGCTTTTTCGGGGAAGAGGATGTATCCGTGACGCCGTGCCAAAACCGATTCCCGTGCGTGGGTGTTTGCCCTGTGGGGGCGCTCGTTCCGAAATCGAACCACGAAATACACGAAAAGTAGGTACACATATAAAGATAGGGATACTGGAATATTGTGAGCAAAAAAACGAAGTTCAAGCCTTATTGCTCCCCGTATTGAAAGGCACCATGGACGGACTCATCATCACCCCGCACGAGAATTTCATCGCCGACTTCCAAAAAACGGAGGCTGAAAAGCGTTCCGGCCCCGCTTTCCCCGTGGTGGACGGGCATGTGGACCTGCCCTATTTCCTGGACCGGAACGCCGCCGGCGCCACTTTCGGCGACCTTGAGGCCGGCCCTTTTACCCTGGAAAAGGCCCGTGATGCCGGCGTCAAGCTTTTCTGCACGGCCCTTTACTGCGAGGACAGGTTCAATGGGGACGGCGCCTTGCGGCATTTCGAGGGGCTTTACGATTTCGCGATGAAAGCGATCGAGCCTGCGCCGGTTGTCAAAAGCGGGGAAGAGATGGATGGCGTCCTCGAAGATCCGGAGGCACTGGGGACGCTACTTCTCCTTGAAAACGCAGATCTCCTGGCAGGAAACCCGGCCTATGCCGAAGAATTGAAATTCAAAGGCATACGTATCGTGGGCCTGACCCACGCGGGCCGAAACCGGCTTGCGGACGGCAACGGGATCCCTTATCCGGACGGACTGACCCCCGAGGGCCGGGAGGCGGTTCGCGTCCTGGGAGATACCGGCCTGTTGATCGACGTCGCCCATCTGCATCCCACGTGTTTTTGGCAGCTCATCAGGATTCACGACGGTCCTATCATCACGTCCCATACGGGCATTCGCAACCTGTTGGACACCCCCAGGAACATCGCCTTGGAGCAAATAAAGGAAATACGCGAACGGGGCGGCATGATCGGCATTGCCCTCAACCCGGAGATGCTGGCGCCCGACGGGAATGCCGGTATCGAAGACGTGTTTGCCCATCTGGATACGGTGGTGCAGAAATTCGGCCCCGCCGCCGTCGGCATCGGCTCGGATTTCTGCGGATTCGACACGCCGGCCGAAGGACTGGAGGATATCTCTCGGATCGGCGAACTGCGGAAGCACCTGCTCGCGCACGGGTATGGAAACGACGCGGTGGAGGCGATCATGGGTCGAAACTGGATCGACCTGTTTCGACGGATGTGCCTACGCCCTTGACTTCAAGGGTCGAATACATAACATCTAGCGATAACGATTATCCATAAACATTCATTCGCCTTTTTGATCCTAAATTGCCTAACCGAAAACAACCAACATGAAAGGAGAACGAGCCATGCCCGAGTTGAAAGGCAGTCAAACGGAAAAGAACCTGCTGAAGTCATTTGCCGGGGAATCCCAGGCACGAAACCGCTATACCTATTTTGCGGGCCAGGCCAGGAAAGACGGCTATGTCCAGATCGCGGACATATTTGAGGAAACGGCCAACCAGGAAAAAGAGCATGCCAAGCGCTTTTTTAAATTTCTGGAAGGGGGCGAATTGGAAGTGACCGCCGCGTTTCCCGCGGGCGTCATCGGGACCACCCTGAAAAATTTGAATGCCGCGGCGGACGGCGAGCACTTCGAGCACACGGAAATGTATCCGGGGTTTGGCAAAATCGCCCGGGAAGAAGGCTTTGATTCAATTGCCGCAGTGTGGGACAGCATTTCCATTGCCGAAAAACAGCATGAAAAGCGGTACCGGGACCTGGCCGCCAACATCGAGGCCGGCCGGGTGTTCAAGCGGGAGGAGAGCGTTGTATGGCGGTGCCGCAATTGCGGGTATCTCCACGAGGGCGCCGAAGCACCCATTTCCTGCCCGGCTTGCGTCCACCCCCAGGCCTACTTTGAACTGCTGGGGGAAAACTGGTAGAAGCGCTGGAAAAAAAGTTGCCCCCGGCCGTATTGCCGGGGGCACGGACGAGTTGCGGGATTTCGCTCGTCTGACCGGCAACAACGACGTCCTCGGTCTATCAATTTCAGACCTCTGCACCACCTTCCTTTGAAAAATCCTCTACAGAGAGTTCTAATGTACCGAAACCAAAATCATTCATCTTCGGCATCACCGGCCTCATCTTCGGTTGAACCTGACGCTCCTCGTGACGAGGCACAACCTAGCAGACACAGCCGAAACGGGTCGGTGCGCCAACATCAACGAAGTCGGCTGGCCGGAGCGCGTTTCAGGCCTAGAGGGTTTCACAGATGACGGGCAAATACCTTTCGGAAATGAAACCCGTAAATCGAATAGGTAATGGCCATAGGCAGGAGCCGCGGACGCCTGAATAGAGACCAGAAAATGAGCTTCCAGTAATAGCGCCTGGCCCGGTCTTTGATGCCCAACAGGAAGATGGATTTAAAAACCGCGCCGGGATAGTGAAAATGACACCGTATATACCCGAAGTGAAAGTGTTTTTTCCTTTTTTCGCGCGGCCTGTAAGCTCTTAGAAATGACTTTACGCGCTCGTAATAGGGCCTGGGCGAGTAAATCCCCTGAATGATTTTCCTGTACCCGGCTGCCAGATTCCCGTAACCCATCCTGGGGATGAAATTGATCGAAAAATCCGTGTTGTCGCCCGAAACGTCTTTCAGCAATCGGCCCTCTTTCATGAGCCGCTTGTAGAGCCCGGTGCCCCTGGGCGCGTTCAGCATGCCCACCATGGCCGTAATGATCCCGCTTTTCTGGATGAATTCGATCTGTCTTTCGAAAATGTCTGGAGAATCATTGTCAAAACCGACGATAAAGCCACCCCGCACACGCAAGCCGAAGCTTTGAATTTTTTCTACACTGGCCATGAGATCGCGGTTTCTGTTCTGATATTTACCGCACTCCGCAAGACTCGTTTCATCCGGCGTTTCAATTCCCACAAAAACCGAATCAAAACCAGCCCGAATCATTAACTTCATCAGCGTTTCATCGTCTGCCAGGTTGATTGACGCCTCGGTTGCAAAATTAAAAGGATATCTCCTCTCTTTCATCCACTCGATCATGGCGGGCAGGACATCTTTTTTGAGTTTTTTCTTGTTACCGATAAAATTGTCGTCCACAAAAAATACATCGCCCCGCCAACCAAGGGAATGCAGGGTGTCCAGTTCCTCCAATATCCGGTAGGCCGGCTTGGCCCTCGTCTTGCGGCCGTACAGCGTCGTAATGTCGCAGAATTCACAATTGAACGGGCATCCTCTGGAATACTGAATGTTCATGGATGCGTATTTTCTCAAATTGACCAGCCGCCAAAGGGGGGTGGAGGTATTGTCGAGACCGGGAAATGATTCCGTGCCGTATAGATGCTTGGCTTTGCCTTCATTGAGGTCCCGAAGGAAATCCGGTAGCGTTACCTCGGCTTCGTTGAGCACCAGGTGGTCTACATCCTCAAAATCCTGTGGCGCCGCCGTAAACAGGGGGCCTCCCGCCACAATTTTGACGCCCGCTTCCCTGCATCGTGCCACAACATCATGCACGGATGTCTTTTGGATGGCCATGGCGCCAATGAACACATAGTCCGCCCATTCGATTTCCTGATCGCTGAGTCGGTTGACATTCATGTCTACAAGCCGCTTTTCCCACCCTTCGGGAAGCATCGCCGCGACTGTCAGCAGGCCAAGGGGTGGATGGAGGGCCTTTTTGGAAATAAATTTCAGCGCATGCTTGAAACTCCAGAAGGTATCCGGGCTCTCGGGGTATACGAGAAGTGCGTTCATGACAATCTCCTTTCTTTGTATGACAAACATATTTGACTAATTTCGTCGAATAGTCAACACATTTCCAAAAAAATATCCTTCCGCTCACATAACCACCGGGTTAAGGTTGAAAGGTTCTGAAATTACGTGGGGAAAAACAGAACCGTGAACTCGCGAACGCTTGCAAACAATTATCGCCTGCTGATCCCCCTGAGCAGGAGATCTATCAGGACCTCTACATGTCGTGCTATTTCTTCCCGCGAATAGTTTATGGCCCATGGGTATTCCAGCCCCTTCAGAGCAAAAAACAACGCCTCGGACACGGCCGCCGTGTCGGTCACCTCGAAGAGCCCTCTGTCCCGGCCGTATTCCACGATACCCTTCAGGGTGGAAACCTCCCAATTCGAGTATTCCTCGGTCAGGCTGTTGATAAAGGCATAATGCTTCAGATACTCATCTTTTACCGTGGTGTACTGGTCTGCTTTCTTATTGAGATAATCGAGCCTTGTCCTGACAAACGTCCTGAACCGGTAATAGGGATCGTCTTCCCTCTCAACGGCTTCGCGTATGGCATGTTTAAGTCCTGCGATTTCTTTCCGAATCACTTCGGCGAACACCTCTTCCTTGCTCTTGAAATAGTAATAGAGCGCGCTTTTGCTCTTTCTCGCACTCCGGGCAATATCCTCCATAGTGGTTTTTTCCAGACCAAATCGGGAAAAAATCTCGGCCGCCGCCGTAATGATGGCCTCCCTCTGGTCCTGTGTGCCTCGCATGGCAAAACTCCGAATTCGACTTTTTGACCGTTTTGGTCAGTATTGTATGTATGGTTTTCTATAAAGTCAAGCCATGGCGCGGACTTTTTTGATCGTATGGTCGCGATGGGCCGGACGGGGTTGAGGCTGGGGGAGAAGCGAAATGAGGCAGGGGGGGGGACCATGACGCCAGGAGCCTTTACTGCCCGTAGGTGCTGCAGGGCAGGTCCACCACGCATTTGCCGCAAACCTCGGTGGTTTCCCCAAGTCCGGCAAACGATTCGGTGTGGTGCAGGTTGACTTTGAGACGGGTGTAGCAGCGCTGCCTGTCAAATTCGTGTTCTTCCAGCGCGG
>JAFDKD010000742.1 GCA_019307165.1 Deltaproteobacteria bacterium
TGCGTCACCGGCGCCCCGGGGAACCAGCCCACCGAACTGCTGGTGAAGACCTTTCATGCCGGCGGGGTATCGACGGGGATCGATGAAGGGAAAGTGAGGTCTCTGGCGCTTCTTGCCCGCACTGCGCTTTATGACAAGATCCCCATGAAGTAAAGGATCGGGTCCATATGACCTGCCGAAGCCTCGCTTGACCTGAACCTCAACCCGGCAAAGCCGAATCTGTCATGGACGTTCCCCTTCTTTCCATGATGGCGCCCAGCGCGGTTGCCGTCAGGGCCGCGTAAAGGGTGATCAGGATCTTCAGGAATTTTCCAAAGGAAACCCGATACCCGCATTTGGACAGTCGTCGGTGAAGGTCGAGGGGGTTGAGCTGGGCAAGGCGGTTCCTTCTCCCGGGTTTGCCGATAAGTCTCGCACCGGCATCATTCAGAGGAAGGCGTTTGAGGGAAGCTTTGCCTGTGCCGATCCTGAAAAACCGTTTCATCAACGGCGTGAACGTTCGGGTGGGATGCCCGACAACGGCCCCGGGCGCGTAAGCGAGCCGGTAACCCGCTGCGGTGGCCTTTCCCGTGAAATAGATATCGCCTCCGGATATCACCGTGGCGGGAAACGGGCCGATCTCTTCAAAAATATCCTTACGTACAAACAGATTGGCGGTCATGGTCACGCCCCGTTCTTCAATGCTTCGCTTGTTTTCGCTGTTGGCCAGGGCATCGAGATATTCGGCCCCTGTCCGCTTCGAAGAAAACCGATACCGCATCTGTCCCCCCACAAGGGCCGCATTCTTTTCCTGGAACGCTCTTACGCCAGAGGAAAGCCAGGCGTTCTCAGGAATGCAATCCGAATCGGTGAAGGCGATGATCTCGCCTCGTGCGCCCAGGACCCCCCGGTTGCGCGCCGCATAGGAACTTCTGACAGCCGATTCCTCGATAATCGTGACGGGGTAATCCGTCAATTGGGGCCTGAGTTGGTCCGCCGACCCGTTGTCCACCACAATGATTTCGAACCTGTCGCCCGGGTAATCCTGCCGCGCCAGCGCTTTCACGGTTTCCCTCACCCGCACAGGGTCGTTGTAAACCGGAATGACAACGGAGACAAAGGGGGGAGCAGGGGCGGTTTCTTCGTTCATGTCCGGGCCTTTTCTGTGTAAAGAATCCGGCCCCAGAGGACCAGGTTCGGCAGATGGAACAAAAGCCGTTACTGCTTGCGGCAGTTCGGCGCCGTTGAGGGATAGCCGAGGCCGCCGGTCAGGTCGTAACTGTCTACGGTGACGGCATTGCTCAATTGGTCGGCATAGGGGCACGTCCTGCACGCGCCGAAAATTTCGCGATTGCCCCGGATGACCCTCCTGACCCGCGCGCCCGCTTCACTCCACCAGATGTCCGCAAAGGAAACGCCGTTGCCGACCCGGCCGTACGTCTGGCGGCCGTTGTAATCCTGGTCGCAGGGAACGACGGACCCGTCCACGCGAATCGCAGGAAAGGCAAAGGCCAACTGGCAAATGAAATCGGACCGCCTGATCCGCCGGCGATCCCGGTAGTCGTACGCCCTTAGTGCTTTGTCTTTGGGGATCAGTTTGTCATGGGGCGCCTCCAGATCCTCCTTTACGATCAATGACCTTATCGTGAGATAATCGAACCCGTTTTCCACGGCAAATTGCCTGATGTTCTTCATTTCATGTTCGTTGTGTTTCATGGGGATGAATCTCATGTTCAGGATGGGAAACCTTTGCTTACGGACACGCTTTTGTTCGGCGAGGCGGTGGACCCCCTCCAGGATTCGATTCAGGTCCGCGCCCCTGCGATAGCCGGCATGGGTCTCGCGGGTCAGCCCGTCTATGGCCACGATCAGGTATGTGGGCGGCGCCTTTAGCAGGCCTTCGATCACCCGGTCATTGTTGAGGTTTTGTCCATTGGTTGAAAGCAGGGGAATCACCACATGCCGTCGGGTAATATCGACGATTTCGGAAAAACGCGGGTGAAGCAGAGGCTCACCCCAACCCCACAGGGAAGCGGTGAGCAGATAGGGCCCCACTTCTTTCATGAACCGGGCGTACATGTCCACGTCCAGGTTGCCTTTGGGCCGTTCAAGCAGGCCCGTGCCCGTGGGACAGACCCTGCACCTCAAGTTGCAGTAGTTGGTCAGTTCCACCTGCATGTGAATGGGCCAGGACCAGGGTTTGGGGCGTCGATAAAACACGTTGATGCCGGACTTGATCAGGTTGAGGCGTTTTTTCATGGTCATGGGAGGGGTGCGCATGGGCATGAGGTCATAGTCAAAATCATAGGTCCCCTTGACCATGACGTCCTTAAGGATTTTGCCGGAGCGCCGGAGATAGTTGCGCCGCATGTACTTTTTCATACATGTACCTTTAGTTCAGGTGATATTGCGCTTAATTTACGGTGGGCAAAGGGATGAAGTGCCCTGTGAATCCTCAGATTTCCCGTGAAGTGAGAACAGCTGTTGCAATTGCAGCTCTCAGGCCGCGAACCGCTCCGGTTTATCCGAACGGCGCGTTCCCTGAACCGGCGGTAGCGGGCCCCGTTCCAGATTTCTGGCAACGGCTGCTCAAAGGCGTTGCCCATGGGGTCATAGCAGCGGCAGCATGGGTA
>JAFDKD010000743.1 GCA_019307165.1 Deltaproteobacteria bacterium
CCCTATTTCAAGAAGCACCTCTTCGGTATGCTGACCGACTTCCGGGGCCGTCGCCCTAATAGACCGCGGGGTCTTACTGAATTTTGCCGGACCGGCGATATATTCGATCTTCCGGCCGCTTGGGTGTTCCACCTCGGTAAAGAAATCGTTGGCCAGGGCCTGCGGATCATTCACCACCTGCAAAGCGCCATTTCCGGATGGAAACTCCCTAATAAATGACCTTTTCCTCCGCCAGCCTATCGATCTCATCCTGCGGTATCCCCAGCAGTTCCCCGAAAACATAGTTATTGTGCTCCCCGACGAGGGGTGCACCGCCCCTGATTTTTCCCGGTGTCTTGCTCATTTTCCATAACAGGCCGTCGTTTATTGTGTTGCCGAGCTCCGGGTGATCATATTCCTCAAAAAAGTCCCGGTCATTGAGGTGGGGGTCCTCCACCAGACCCCTGTTACTCAAGCAAGGAAACGCAGCCACACCGACCTTCTGAAGCATTTCCGTCACTTCATAGGGGGTGTAGCCCACAGTCCAGGCTTCGATATGGCGGTCCATTTCCTCCTGGTTCTTCCAGCGGCTGAGCGTGTCGGTGAATTTTTCATCATGGGTCCATTCAGGATTTCCCATGGCCCGGCACAGGGCGTTCCACTCCTCATCGCCGGCCACGGCGATGGTGACCCATTTCAGGTCACCACCGCTACAACGGTAGGCATTGTGGGGAGCCATAAATTCGTCTCGGTTTGCCTGTCTATTTCTCACTCGCTTGTTGAGCGTGTAGTCCATGATGTTTTCCGGCGATATGCCGATGAGACACTCCCATTGGGAGAGCTCCACGTACTGGCCTTGCCCGGACTTCTTGCGATGGTGGAGGGCGCTGAGGATGGCGAACACACTATGATTCGCCCCCACGGGGTCTCCCCAGCTGATGTTGGTCGGGTGGGGTTGCATATGAGGATATCCGGTGACGAAAGAAATGCCGCTCATATATATCTGTGGCCGTCCGTACATGATGAAGTCCCTGAACGGGCCGTCCTCCCCGAGGGCGGTCAGGGCAACATATATGATCTTCGGGTTGACCTCTTTTACCGACGCATAGTCCAGGCCGAATCTGTCCATGACGCCCCTGGAGAAGTTCTCAATCAGGACATCGCTTATCTTTATGATTTCCTTGGCCAGTTCGGAACCCCTGGGTGTGGTCAAGTCGAGAGTCACGCCAAATTTGTTTCTGTTGAGCCAGTTGTAGTAACCTGAATTGTTGAGCGTGCGATTCTCCTCGTCAGCCCAAGGCGGCAGCGATCTGATGACGTCCATGCGTTTCATGCTTTCGATCTTTATGACCCTGGCTCCCATATCGGCCAGCAATTTTCCGGCATGCGGACCGGCCCAAGTCTGCCCGAAGTCTGCTACGGTGATGCCTTCCAGAGCCATTTTAGTCATTGCCTTTCCTCCATCAACAATTGGCCTTAGATGACGCCGGCCTGTTTCATGTGGACAAGATCTTCCATGGTATATCCGAGTCGATCACATAGAATTTCTTCATTGTGCTCTCCCAACACCGGAGCAACCCGCTCTATTTGCCACGGGGTCGCGGAAAGCCGGTAGGGGGCGCCGGGATATTTGGCTTGACCGATCTCGGGGTGATCCATTTCGACAAAATAGTTCCGCGCCGCCAGATGTTCGGAACAGACCACCTCCTCCGATGAATAGGCCGGTCCAACCGGTACGCGAGCAGCCTGGCACATTTTGAATAATTCATCCTTGGCGTACTGCATGGTCCACTCGGTCAGTAAAGGAACCAATGCATCTGCAAAATCAGCCCTCAAGAAACGGTCCTGGAAAAGTTCAGTCTGGGCCCACTCCGGATTTCCCATGACTTCGACCAACCTGTCAAACTGATCTTCCTCGACACACATCAGGAATATCCACCCGTCCTTACATTCCAATGGGAGCATCGGCTGAATAATGGGGTTGGTCAGACCACCCATCTCATTCTCCGCAAGGACCCAGTGCTGTATGGTCGATTCGTACTGGCCGGCCATGACTTCTTGAATTGAAATATCTATATGCTGACCGGCATCGATTTGGTCGCGGGCATGTACGGCGCACATGGTCGCCACGGCGGCGGCTTGCGCTGCTCCAAACTCCGACTGCCGTCCCCCTGCTTTCACCGGCGGCATCACCGGCTCCGTGATGCAAACGGTGCTGATAAAGCCGTATCCGCAACCGTTATATGTTGTAAGTTCATGGGCTTTGTAGTCTCTGTGGGGTCCGGTCTGGCCGAAGGGCGTGATCGAGGTCATGATGAGTTGGGAATTGATCTTCTCAAGGGCGTCGTAAGTGAGCCCCAATTCTTCCATCAATTGGGGCGGCTGGTTTTCTACCAGGATGTCGGCATCCTTGATCAGGTCCTCAAAGACGGCCTTGCCAAGTGATGTCCGGGGGTTGAGGGTTATGCTGCGCTTATTGGTATTGAGATAGGCGAACAGCCCGCTTTTTTCCAGACCGGGGTTATCCCCGGCAAACGGCCCCCGGCTCCTGGCCTTATCGCCACCAACCGGGTTTTCAATCTTGATCACCTGTGCCCCGAGGTCAGCCAAGAGCTTCACGCAGTAAGGGG
>JAFDKD010000118.1 GCA_019307165.1 Deltaproteobacteria bacterium
TGACCCTCGCCGCATCGCGGGGCAGGGTGAGGGAGGCGCCCTCGCTTACGGCCGATATCGCATTTGTCCTAACCCGGGGCGAGACGGCCGTCATACTCGATGCCGACGCCGATTGGTATCGGATCGGACTGCCGGATGGTCGCATCGGTTGGGCCCACAAGCGCCTGTTCGTGAAAAAGACGCCTGCCGGAGAGCTTCGCGATATCAGGGTGGAACACAAATCGCCTCATGAGGAAAGAATTATCTTTTCCCTCAGCGGCGTGCTCATCCCCACCATTTTCAGCCTTCCCGGCGAGTCGATGCAGCTGGTATGCGATTTCCCGAATACCCTGCCGGCGGCCGAACTCGAGAAAACCATCACGGTTAACAGCAGTTTGATTCGACACATCGGCGTCCATAAGGACCCCCAGCCCAAAACCCTCGTCGTCCTGGATCTTGTCTCCGGTAAGGATTACGAGGCCGATCAATACTTTTTTGAAGATGGGTTCACCTATATTCTCATGCTCCACCCTGTGCCGGCCGAATCGAGGGCAGCAGCGGAGTAGTGCCGATTGCGTTTATTCCACCTGCGGTCATGGTTCGCGAAGAAAGCAACTGCTCCGCCTAAGGGCTCGCACAAGAATAAGGTCGCATTCCGGCATCGCATCTTCCGGTTAAAATTGGACATTCCTCATTCAACATTCGATGCTCGATATTCATTCCATATTCCCTGGCCCTACCCTTCCCTCAGCCTGCTGAGCCGGTAATAGATCCCCTTCAACGCCATGAGTTCATCATGGCTGCCGCGCTCGACGATTCGCCCGTGATGCATGACCAGAATGCGGTCCGCGCCCCTGATGGTGGAAAGCCTGTGGGCAACGACCAGATTGGTTCGATTTGCCAGCATGCGGGCAAGAGCCTTTTGGATGAGACGTTCCGTCTCCGGATCGACGCTTGACGTGGCCTCGTCCAGGATCAGGATGGTCGGGTCCGGGGCCAGCGCCCGCGCGAAGGAAAGCAGTTGCCGCTCTCCTGCCGAAAGGGTGGCCCCGCCTTCTCCGATTTCCCGGGCAAACCCTTGGGGCAGCTTCTCCACGAAAGGCAGCGCCCTGGCCGCCCTTGCCGCGTCTTCTATTGCCTTTGCATCCAAGTCTCTTCGCCCGAGGGAAATGTTCTCCGCCAGGCTGCCCCCGAACAAAAAGACGTCCTGCATGCACAGACTGATCCCGCTTCGGAGGGTTTTCAACGGCCATTGCCTGAGATCGACGCCGTCCAGGGAGATGGATCCCTCCTGAGGGTCGTAGAATCTCTCTACAAGATTTACCACCGTCGTCTTGCCCGAGCCCGTGGCGCCCACCAGCGCGACGGTTTCTCCGGACTTTACCTCAAAAGAGATGTCGTGAATCACCGGTTTGTCCTTATCGTATCCGAAAGTGACCCGGTCAAAAACCAGATGCCCGTTTACCGGATCGGGCGTGACGGGTTGCGTTGGTTCGGGGATTTCTTCGTCGTGATCCATGAATTCAAAGATGCGTTCGATGGAAGCCATGGCCGATTGCATGATGTTGTATTTTTCCGAGATATCCCTGACCGGCTTGAAAAACATCTGGATGTAGGCGATGAAGGCCACCAGTGAGCCCAGGGTGAGTTGCTCCTGGATCACCTTGCCGCCGCCGTAATAGATCAGCAGGGCAACGGCGAAAGATGAAAACAGTTCCATCACGGGCATGAAGACGGCAAAAACACGGATCTGCCGCATTCCGGCCAGGTAGTTGTCGTGGTTGATGCGCGCAAATGTGTCCATTTGTTGGGTTTCTCTCGCAAAGAGCTGAATCACGCGCATTCCCGCGATCCGCTCCTGCAGGAAAGCGTTGATGCCGGCCACCGTGGACCTCAGCCGCCGGAACGCTTCCCTGGCCATGGCGCTGAACAGGAAAGTCAGGAAGAAAATTACCGGCAGGATGGCGAAAGACAACAGCGCCAGCTGCCAGTTCATCAGGAGCAGGATCACCACGATGCCGGTCAGAAGAAAAAAATCCTTAAAGATGGTGATGGAAACGGACCTGAACATTTCGTTGAGGTTCTCTACGTCGTTCGTTACCCGCGTGACCAGTCGTCCGATGGGGTTTCGGTCGAAGAAGCTTAGGCCCTGGGACTGCATTTTATCGAACAGCCGCACCCTGATGTCCTGCATGATATGCTGGCCCGAAAATTCCAGGAGATAGTGTTGCGCGTAGTTGAATGCCAGTGATAGAAACATGAAAAGCAGCAAAAGAGCGGCGATCAGCATGATGCCGCGAAGATCGGCGTGCCTGATTTTGAGGCGGTCTTTCCTGGAAAGCTGTTTCAGGGCCGCGTAGGGCATCAGCCGTCCGCCGTCCGCCATTTTTTCAATACCTTCCTTATCCTTGCCGGAAAGGGGAAGGACCATTTCCCCGTCCGCAATCCTGTAGAACCTGTCTTGGCTTAAGACCCCGCTGTTCCTGATGGCGTGACGATGGGACGGGTCCACTCTCTTCAGATCTTCGTTTCGGATGAAAAAGGTCCCGGGCGAGTCCCCCTTCCGAACCAGCGGGGCGTAACGGTCGAGGAAGCCCCGGGCTTCGGATTCGCTCATTCGAGTCACATCAAGCCTGTACCAGGAAGAAAAGATATAGCGGTCGATAGCGATTTTTGAAAAATAGGGAATGGACAGGTCCAGAACGGTCAGTATGACGGTGAAAGCGAGGGCCACGGAAAACGGCTTCACACAGGGCGCGGCATACCCGGCCAGACGTCGAATCAGCCTCATGTTATAAGGCTTTCCGAGCTTGCCTTCCTCCATGTATCCATAATCTCCGAACATGGCTGTCAGGTCTCCAGTTCCCGGGCAAGGCGTTGACGCTCATACAACTCGGCGTAAACGCCCCCCTGTGACAGGAGCGTTTCATGCCGCCCCTGTTCAACGATGCGCCCATTGTCAATAACGACGATACGGTCGGCCCGACGGATGGTTGGTATCCTGTGGGAGATAATCAGGCTCGTCTTGTTCCGCCGCCCGAGGATGCCGTTCAATATCTTCTCTTCCGTTCGGGTGTCCACCATGGACAGGGCATCGTCCATGATAAGGACGGGCGGGTCCGAGATGAGCGCACGGGCAATGGTCAACCGCTGCCGCTGGCCCCCGGAAAGGGTGATTCCCCTTTCCCCCAGTATGGTTTCTGTTCCGGAAGGGGTCTTTTGAACGTCATCCAGAAAACTTGCCTTACGCAGTGCTTGTTCGAGGGTCTCCTCCGATACCCCCTTCCTGCCGAACAGGATATTGTCGCGGATGGTGCCCGAGAAGACAAACGGTTCCTGGGTTACAAAACCAATGTTTTTCCGCAGGGTATCCAGGGGGAGGCGGCGGATATCATTTCCGTCCAGGAAGACGGTTCCCGGGGGGGGGTCCAAAAGCCGGGGAATGACGTGGGTGAGGGTGGTTTTTCCAGACCCCACACGGCCGACCAGGGCCACGGTTTCACCCGGAAGGACCCTGAGATGAACATCTTTGAGGGCGTGGTCGTTTTTTCCCGGATATCGGAAACTTAACCCGCTGATTTGGATTTCCCCGCGGACGGTTGCCGGTCGGATCGGGTGGGGGGCATCCGCGATGTCAGGCGTTTCTTTCAGGACGCCGTTGATCCGCCGCATGGATGCGGCGCCTCGCTGGATCATACTGGTGACCCAGCCGAGACCCATCATGGGCCAGGTCAACAGGTTCAAATAGCTGATAAAGGCTACGAATTCCCCTGTGGTGATATCTCCCAGAACGGCCAACCGCCCCCCCAGTCCGATAACGATAACCAGTCCGGCATTGGTGAAAGCGGTCATCATGGGAAAAAACAGGGCCAGGACTTTTGCCAGACGGAGGTTTTCGGCGATGTATGTCTCTCCCTGCCGGCGAATGCGCTCAAGGGCCCAGTCCTGCCGGTTATAGGCCTTGATGATCCGAATCCCGGAAAAGGCTTCCCTCACCCTCTCGGTCAGGTGGGAGAATGTCTCCTGCACGGTTTCGAATCCCTTTGACATGCGTCGTGTCAGGCTTCGGGACAGGAGTATGATGATGGGTGCCGGGATCAGAGAAATAAGCGTTAGTTTGACGTTGATGGAGAGCATGAAACCTATGGCGGTCAGTCCCAGGACGACGCCGTCGGTCAGCGCCACCATACCCATGCCGGTGGCCATTCGGACCCCGTTAATATCGTTCACGGCCTTGGCCATGAGATCGCCCGTCCGGGTCCGGTGATAAAAAGACGGCGGGAGTTTTTGAAGATGCTCGTAAAATTGATTTCTGAGACCTTCCTCCACCTTTCGGGAGTGTCCGAAAATATGATAGCGCCACACATATCGGAAAAAGGCGACCCCGGCGGCCAATCCCAAAATAACGAGGCCCTGGTGAAAGAGGAGGGACGGGGTGGCTGCGTTTACGGTCAGAAGATCGATGGCCCTTTTGATGACCAATGGGATAAGCAGGATGGCAAAGTCTACCAGAAGAAGGCTCAGTAGCCCCAATGCCAATGACCATCTGTTTTGAATGAAATAGGGCTTTAACGGCAGGAAACTTCTGAAGGTATCCAGAAAAGAAGCGGTTCCGTATTTCATAGTCATAGAAAATAGCTATTGGCTGTGGCCATGTCAATCTATGTCACAAGGATACGGGTTGATATTTAGAGAAATGATCATTATGGTAATTCAGTTGCTAAAGCCGAAACCGTAAATCGTCAAGAACCATGCCGGAGAAAGGGACGCATATGTCCGAACAATTGTCCGTCAAAATTTATACGCTCAGCACCTGCAGCCATTGCAAGGCCACCAAGCAATTCATGGGAGATTGCGGCATCAAATTCACCTTCACCGATGTGGACCAATTGACCGGAGCCGACCGGGCGGCCATACTGGAGGAAGTGCGGACATTCAATCCGAAATGTTCCTTTCCCACCATCGTTATCGGGGAGAAGGTCATCGTCGGGCACAAGGAAGACGAAATCAAGGAGGCATTGGGAATATGATGCAGGCTTCGGAACTCTACGACATGCTGCGCAAGGTCCAGGAACCCAAGGGCTACTATTTCAGCAAGGACAAAGCGCGCGTGGACGACCTGATGGCGGCCTTGTTGGTCAACAAGGAGCGCTATGGATACATGTGCTGTCCATGCCGCCTGGCGTCCGGAGACCCCAAGAAAGATGCTGACATCATCTGTCCCTGCCGGTATCGGGAAGCCGATGTGGCCGAGTACGGCAGCTGTTATTGCAATCTCTATGTGACCCAGGCATGGAATGACGAGCAGATGCCCCATGAGTACGTTCCGGAGAGGAGACCGCCCGAGAAGTTTTTTTAAAAGATGAGCGACTTACGCAGGCCCCTGCTCGTAATACTTCTGATCGCTGCCGGCTGCGTGTACACGCCGTCGATCCCTCACGAGGCAGCCCCCACCGTTTATTTTACCGGCCGATCGGACAGTGCTCCGACCGACCTGTTTGCCCCCCTCTTCCTTGCCCACGGTATAAAGGACGATCACAACCGAATCGGGACGCCCACTGCCCGTTACGATGAAAATGGGATGGCGTCGATCCGTGTGGATCCCGAACGACCCTCTGTCTATACCATGGTGCGGCGGTTTGAGACGGAAAACGGGACCTTTACCAATTTTATCTACCGAATCCACTTTGAGGAGGTGCCGTTTTCCCTGGTCCCGTTTCATCTGACGGCAGGTAAAAACGTGGGATTGCTGGTCGTTGTCACGCTGGATGAAAGAAAACGGGCGGTCCTGGTGACGACCGTCGGCACCTGCGGCTGTTATGCCGTATGCATCCCTACCAGTCATCTTTCCCGGGACGCCTATCCCGAGGAATGGCCGCAGGACGGGCGCGTATCGGTGTTTGGGGAACGGCTGCCCGCGGTCCTGGATGTCGGCGCCGTCGATCTGCCTCGAATCGTCATCGTGCTCAGGCCGGACGTTCACCGGGTAATGGATATCCGGGTGGTGCCGGATGCCGAGTTGGCGGACAGCCGGAAATACAGTGTCGTTCGTGTCCGGCTGTTCCCAATGGGAGCCCTCGAAGCCCTGGACCTCAATGGCGGGACCACCAGCTTCTATCATGAAAGCGGCCCGGCTGAAGGACATGTGAAGGGCGCTGAAAAGGGCTGGGAAACACTGCTCATGGGTCTGATCAGTTTCGATTTTTTCGTAGGTACGGACAAGGTCTATGGAGACAGCCGCGATACGGGAAATCCGTTTTACACCAGCTTGAAACCCTGGAACAGAAAGGCATCGGACATGTGGGAATTCGACAGGTTTCTGCATTTTCACGGCTGGCGTCTCTAAGGGGAATCAGCATGTAAAAATTTGATCGGGAGAAAATCCGTGGCGGAAGAAAAGAGGTTCCATTGGGCCTGGGTCATACTGGGCACCTGTTTCTTTAATTTATTTGTCAATTACTCCATCCGCCTGGGCTATGGGCTGGTCCTTCCCGAAATGATCAGGGATCTGGGTCTCAGCCGAACGGCGGGCGGTACCATCTACAATGCCTACCTCTTTTCCTACCTCACGCTGACGCCGTTGAGCGGATTCCTGACCGACCGGTTGGGGGGCCGTCGCGTTATCACCGTGGGCGCTCTGATTCTCGGGATCGGCGTCCTTTTCATGGGAGCAGCGGATTCCATGTGGACGGCATGCCTCGCCTATGCGATCGCGGGCATCGGGGCGACCGGCATGTGGACGCCGATTATCACCATCGTTCAGCGCTGGTTTGCGTCCCACAGGAGGGGGCTTGCGCTCGGTATTCTTTCCACCGGCTACGGGCTGGGCTTTGCCGCCATGGGCGCTCTTTTTCCATTTATTGTCCACCAGTTCAGCTGGCGGCATTCCTGGTATTTTCTCGGCATGGGCGCCCTTGTGATGGTGGCCGCCAACGCCCTGTTGCTGAGAAGCGACCCTGAGACCCTCGGGATCGACCCGTGGGGCGAAAGAAGCCGGGCGCCGGAGGGCCTGGACGATGCCCGGCTCCAGGCGTCTCCGTTTCGGGTTCGAGCCGTTTTCGGTAATCGTCGATTCTGGTTCATCGGGGCTTCGTATTTTTCCATTTCATACTGTCTGTACGGCATTACGACCTTTATGGTGGATTACGCCAGGTACCAGCTGGGGGTTCCCCTGGAAAAAGCGAGCCTCCTGGCGACGGTTCACGGGGCTTGCCAGGTCATCGGGGTATTGACCATCCTCCCGCTTTCCGACTACCTGGGCAGAAGAAAAACCATCATCCTTTCCAATGCCTGTATTGCCTGCTGTTTGGCCGGTATCGTGCTGGGCGGTCATTCGACGGGCGTGCTGTTTTTCCTTGTGGGAGTTCTGGCCATGTTTTACGGGGCCACGTTTCCCATATATGGGGCATGTGCAGGAGACTACTTTCCAAAGGAGGTCATGGGCACCGTGATGGGGCTCTGGACCCCGTTCTACGGTCTCGGCGCCGTTCTGGTTCATTGGATTACCGGCGCCCTAAGGGACTCCACGGGCGGCTATAACGAGGCATTTCTCATTACCGCGGTCATGGGGGCAGTGGCGGTTGTGCTTATGGCGGGGGTCGGAAAACGGAACCGAATATCGAATAACGAATATTGAAGGATGACGTCTTGAATCGGGTGGCAGAGACATTCTAAGTCAGCGTGACCTCCGGCCTGGGGGCGGCCGGTCTAATCAGCTGGGAAACTTCGAGAAAACAGTGTCGGATTGCATGGAGGTTTGTTAGAGGTGTCCCCGCCCAGGGGCGGCGGGATTTTCGACAGGTGTCCCGTCTTCGCCAAGGGACGGCTACGCCGCGGCGAGCAGGTGTCAGGAAAACAAGGTGCCCCCGCAC
>JAFDKD010000744.1 GCA_019307165.1 Deltaproteobacteria bacterium
ATGCGTCGCCCATGCCAACTATAAGGACGCCCTGGTGTCGTCCAGTGAAACCAATACCCGGTTGATCAACATGGAATGGGCCCAGGCCCGCGTGGTGAACACCCCCTTTGTGGATGGGCTCCAGGGCGGGCTCAGCAAGGCGGAATTTGCTTCCGCTGAGGCCGACATGGAGGCGGCCTGGGTCGATGGCGATCTCGATGCCAGTTTCATTCCCGCAGGGCAGATTACGGGCATGATCAAAGGCGTCAAGTCCGTTCGTGAGATTATCGAGGAAATGGCAGGATGAATGGAGGCAGATGAACATGTCGGAGCAGAAAACGCAACCAAAACCCCCGCTGCTGGTTGAAACGAAGGGCGCCGTAACCACGGTTACCATTAACGACCCGCCGTGGAACCCCATGAGTTTCGCATTCATGGACGAACTGGAGGCATGGGTCGAAAAACTGGCGGCCGATAAATCGGTGCGGGCCGTTGTGGTGGAGGGGGCGGGAAACGAGAACTTCTCCGTGGGCATGAACTTGAAGGAACTGGCCGGCGGCGCAAGATCCAGGGCCGCCCTGGAGACTGTGCTGGACCAAAGGCTGCGGGTGCTTGCCGCCATCGAGAACATGGAAAAACCCTGGATTGCCGTTCTATACGGATACTGTCTGGGCGGCGGCCTGGAACTTCCCCTGGCGTGTCATTTCCGCCTGGCCGCGGCCGAAGGGGCCAGGATCGGCCTGCCCGAACTGGATATCGGCACCGTGCCCGCATGGGGCGGGACCGCCCGGCTGGGCCGGTGCGTGGGCCGCATGCACGCCCTGGACATGATCCTGCGGGCCAAGAAGATCTCCGGCCCGGAAGCCCTGCGGATCGGTCTGGTCAATGAAGTCTGGCCCAACAGCGAACTCAAGGACCGGGCTCGGGCCCTCGCCGAGGAGCTGTCTGAGGCGCCCGCCGTGTCGGTGGCCGGCGTGCTCAGGTGCGTGGTCGGTGCTGGTGAACTGTCGCTGCGGGAAGGCCTTTACGAGGAGCGCCAGGCCGTGTTGCGGTCGTTCGGAAGCAAAGACCGAATCGAAGGAATAAGGGCGTTTCTTGAAAAGCGCAAACCCAAATTCAATGCCGGTTAGGAGAGGGAAAATTCATGACCTTGTCTTTATATCAAGACCTCGCCAAACTGTTCAGTGAAATCGGTTTCGGGATTCGTTACTGTCCGGAGTTGGATGCGCTTCTCCGGGCCCTGTTTACCGAAGAAGAGGCAAAACTCGCACTGAACCTGTCGCCGCTGGCGCCCGAACCCCCGAAGTCCGTGGCCGAACGCACGGGCGGGGACCCGGATGCGGTTGCACGCATGCTCGATGAGATGACGGACAAGGGGCTGATTTACTGCAGCCAGCGCGGTGACGAAAAACGGTACAAGATCATCCAGGTCGTGCCGGGCATCTTTGAACTCCAGTTCATGAAGGGCGAGTTCACGTCCAGGACCGAGGAACTGGCCAAATTGTTCGACGCCTATTTCCACGCGCGGGAGGTCGAGGCGCCGGGAAACGTCGCAGTGACGCCGTTTGCCCGGGTGATCCCCGTTGACAGGAGCGTCGCCACCAATGTCAGCGTGCTGCCCTATGAAACTGCCCGACAGTACATCGAGCAATCGGAGACGATTTCATTGACCACCTGCTATTGCCGTCACAAGCAGCGGCTTCTGGACAAAGGATGCGATCACCCGGACGATGTATGCCTCACGTTCGGCGCTTTTGCCGATTTCGTGATCAAGCGCGGATTCGGGCGGAAGATCGGTTCCGAGGAAGCGCTCGATGCCATGGAACGGGCCAGGGCATCCGGCCTTGTAACCACAACGAGTAACACACGGGACCGGATCGACTTCATCTGCAACTGCTGCGACTGCTGCTGCGGCGTATTGCAGAGTGTCAAAAAATCCAATTGGCCTTCCATGGCCGCCGGCAGCAACTATTGGGTCGAGGTAGACCCGGAAACCTGCGTGGCCTGCGGCGAGTGCGCGGATATCTGCCCCATGGAGGCCATTGCCGTGGAAGAGGACGCCGCAATGGTGGATCTACAGCGCTGTATCGGTTGCGGCGTGTGCGTCACCGTCTGTCCCAGCGAAGCGCTGGCTCTCACGCCCCGGCCGGAACGCCAGGAACCTTTTCAGGATTTCCGGGCGCTGGTCCAACAGCAGTTTAAGGAAAAGGTTGCCGCGGCTGAAGAAAGCGAGCCCAAGCACACTGGCTCCTAAATAGAGTGGTAGTTTTCGCACTATTTGCACCGCTCGCTTCACTAAAGGCGTGAAGGACGTAGAGTAAAAGATATATTTCTTTTGCCGTTGAGAGGACGGCAAAAGAAATTAACTCAATTTTTGAAATGAAAGAAATCCAGAAATTTTTTCCTGCCATAATGGCTGTTTTTGTTTTCCGGCCTCTCAACGGAAAGCAAAAAACTCTGCGAGCTTTGCGGCTCTGCGGTGAATGGAGTGGTCATATCCATGACCCTGATTGAAGACATCTATACCTTACCCGGTTTCACCGAAGGATTTGCGGAAATCAACAGCGCTCGTCTGCACTATGTGAGCGTTGGACAGGGCGAACTGATGCTGTTCGTGCACGGGTTTC
>JAFDKD010000745.1 GCA_019307165.1 Deltaproteobacteria bacterium
CTAACATCTTGAAAGAGGTCGAAAAAAGGAAAAATCCCTCCAAATGTGCCGGCATCTTCCCATGGCGCGCGCACGTTTGGCTGGGTGCCCGAATCCGTGCATCTGAAATCGCGTACAGCGACCAAGTGAGCGACTTATCCACTGGGCTCAACAATGAAATGCCCGAACTGCCAAAGGATTGAATGCAGGCCTCTGTGCAACCATGATCCGTATCACCGGCACCATCGCCATACCCGAAAGCGAGCTGAAGCTGGAGTTCGTTCGCGCGTCGGGCCCCGGCGGACAAAATGTCAACAAGGTGGCCACTGCCGTGCAGCTGCGGTTTGACGCGGCGCGGTCCCCCTCCCTTCCGGAAGACGTCCGCGCACGACTGGCTCGCCTGGCGGGCAGACGGATGACCGAAGACGGCGTTTTGATCATCGATGCCCGCCGGTTTCGCACCCAGGAGCGCAACCGCCAGGATGCCGTCGACCGCCTGGCGGCGCTTGTCCGAAAGGCCGCCGAAAGACCAAAACCCCGCCGGCCCACCAAACCTACGGCCTCCGCCAGGCGGCGCAGGCTCGCGTCCAAACGACATCGAAGCGAGACCAAGCGCCTTCGCCGAAGTGTGACCTCTTCGGACGGGTAGCCGGGCGCATGGCGAAACCCTTGGAAAATGAGTTATCGGACAGCCTCAACAGCCCGTTTTTCAGTTATCCGAGGCCGGTTGTGCCAAGTAAATCTGATGGTCTCAGAGTGTGAGGGGGTTCAGACTCGATGACAGTCGCGGCGAGGATTCCGTTTTCACAAGGAAGATGGTTGCAAAACAGCAGGAATTCATTATGTTACTGGGGAAACGGCTCAACGAAACGGTCAGTTGCTTGAGGGCGTCCCTGATCTCCAGCAAGGTGTCAGATGCAAGGCGCCGAGGAGCGACGACTGAGGCGTATGAATAATACGTCGCAAGGAGGAGCGACCGAAGGCAACACAGCAGATGATGCCTTGATGGAGATTCAGGGTCAGTGCGGCTGTATTGCCGCCGATACGAAATAAGAGGGAAAAGGAGAACTCAATGGGTACTGAAGGCGAATTGCGTGCGACGATGAAAACGGATAAAGGCGATATCCATCTCAGACTTTTTGGGGGCAGGGCGCCGGTCACCGTTTCCAATTTCATCAACCTGGCTCAACGCGGCTTTTACGACAACCTCAACTTTCATCGGGTGATAGCGGATTTCATGGTCCAGGGGGGATGCCCCACCGGTAACGGGACGGGCGGGCCCGGCTATAAATTTGAAGACGAATTCGTATCCGAACTCCGTCATGACAAACCCGGCAGGTTTTCCATGGCTAATTCGGGACCCCGGACCAACGGCAGCCAGTTTTTCATCACGCACGTCCCCACGCCCTGGTTGGATGACAAGCACACGATCTTCGGCGAGGTGGTGGCCCCCGAGGACCAGCAGGTGGTGAATGCCGTGGCCCAGGGGGACAAAATTCTATCCATTACCATAGAGGGGGACCCTGCGGCCTTGTTGGAACAGACCAAGGACAGGATGGATCAGTGGAACGGCATTCTGGGCTAAGTATTGGGTTTCATAAATACGGTGACAAAGCCGGGTTCACCACAGAGACACTGAGGGCACAGAGAAACCTTTTTGTTTGTCGGGAGATACCGACAAACAAAAATATCTGTCCAACAAATTCTTTCGAAAGACCGATACCTTATGCGAATGAAATGGTTGCCGGGGCTATTTTCCTCTATCGGTATCTCCCGATAGAGGAAAAATAAATCCCCTCCGTGTCCTCTGTGCCTCCGTGGTGAATATATAAGTGTATTTACGAAACCATGCACTAAGGGCTCGCGCAAGAATAACTTCACATTTTGGCAACTCATCGGAAAAAGAGCCGTTTCTGGACTGACACTAGTTAGAAGGAGGTATCATATGTCGGGAAATATCCTTGTGGCAGTAGATGAGTCAAAAAACTCCTTGAGGGCCGTTCAATATGTGGCCGACACCGTGCGGACCGATGCGCAGATCACGCTGTTGAGCGTGCTGCCCGATGCCACGGCCGCCTGCGGCCTGGATGGCGCCTCTCTTTCCCCGCTGTTCAAGGCAAACCGCCAGGCCTTTTGCACCATTGAGGACAAAAAGCGTGTGGCCATACAGGATTTCATAAGCGAGGCCCGGGATATCCTGATCAAGACAGGCTTCCCTTCAAAAAATGTTCGCACCAGGATCCGAAAAAAGAAAAGCGGCATTGCCAGGGATATCCTGAAGGAGGCCGGAAGCGGGCAGTACGATACGATCGTGCTGGGCAGGAAAGGACTCAGCGGCGTCAAGGATTTCTTTATGGGCAGCGTCCCCCACAAGATCCTGAATCGCGCGCAAAAGATCGCCGTGATTCTCGTGAACTAGTTTCCATCCGGGAATGGCCGTTTTCCGTCCGCCTGAGGCGGAGTTAAACAATGGGCCCGGATCTTTACTAGTGCTCTGCGGGCAAGCGCCCTGCCTCTTCCAGCTTTCCAAGCACGGATGAAAGCCCCAGTTCCCGCAAGACGCGCCTTGTCTGGAGGCCTGTTTCGGGGTCCCACCCGTGCAGGGCGTAATATTCTTCGAGCATGCCCTTCCACTTTTCCCGGTCAAACAGGCTGCCCTTGCAGGGTCCGCTCTTTACGGGTTCTTCAAAAAATCGTTGGGGCGGATAATCATCTTCCACGCCGAAATTCCCGTGCAGGGTATTGAAAGCCTTTTCAATGTGATCGTCCTGGAAATTCCTCACCGGAATCGTGCAGGCCGTATTTGCCCTGGGAGCACTGCCGCAGGTCCCCTGGCTTCTCAAACGGTCTATTGTTTTTGTGGCCATGATTTGAGTCCGCGCCCGGTTCACGGAAGATTGGAATTCATCCGGTCGGGCTACGAGCACGGGCAGACTTCCCTGAACGACGACGGCCTTCAGGTTCTTGCTCCCCATGATGGCCGCAAACCCGCACCGCCCGGCGGCCCGGGCCTTGTCCACGATAATGCAGGCGACCAGGGCCATTATCTCGCCTGCAGGGCCGATGGAAAGGACCCTTGCCGTTTTCCCGTAAGTCGCCCGTAACGCATCCTCGGTGTCCCAGGTGCTCATGCCTGATAGGTGATCGGCCCCATAAAGGGCGGCCTGTTTGTCTCGGATCAGCAGATAAACCGGAGACGGGCTGCGTCCCTCGACAATGAACCCGTCAAACCCGGCGTATTTTAATTCCGGAGCAAAATGCCCGCCCACGTTTGAGGACCCGATGCCCCCCGTAAGCGCGTTTTTCCCGGAAATGGAG
>JAFDKD010000119.1 GCA_019307165.1 Deltaproteobacteria bacterium
ATTGGCCGACCGGGTGTATGACAACAAAGACTTGGGTGCCGCCCTGGCCAGCGGTTCTTTCCTGACCGAGGGTATGGTGGTTGTCCCCTGCACCATCAAGACTTTGTCGGGGATCGCCAATTCCTATACCAGCAATCTCCTGGTGAGGTCCGCCGATGTGACCCTGAAAGAAAAGCGAAAACTGGTGCTTGTGGTGAGGGAGACGCCCCTTCACAAGGGACACCTGCGGCTCATGACCATGGCGGCCGACATGGGGGCCCACATTCTACCGCCCGTTCCCTCTTTCTATCATCAGCCCAAGACCATCGACGATATCATTGACCAGACCATCGGAAAGGTGTTTGATTACCTCGGCATCGACCATGAACTATTCAGGCGATGGGGGAGTTAGCGCTTGTGAAAATACAGGATTCAAGTGGCTTATCCCCTTGACATTGCTTAGCCAAACAATGATACGGAAGGATATCCGAGACGACGATGTGCTTCACAAATAAGAGCACTTGACCGCTTGAATCCTTGACCCCTTGACCCCTTTTAATTTTAAAAGGAGAACCATTCATGCTTCTACCCAAGTTTGACTATTACGACCCCGAAACCGTTGAGGAGGCCTGCGGGCTTCTGACCGAATTGGGCGGGCAGACCAAGCTGCTTGCGGGCGGGACCGACCTTATTGTCAACATGAAAAGGCGAACCGTCCTCCCGGACCATGTGGTTTCGCTCTCGAAAATCGAGTCGTTGACGGCATTGGATGCGTCCAACGGAACGGTAAGGATCGGGGCGTGCGTGACGGCCGGTGAGATCGCCGAATCGGAAGCGGTGAGACAGGACTTCGCCGCGCTGGCCGCCGGCGCCGCCGGCCTCGGCTCCCCCCTGATTCGAAACCTGGCGACCATCGGCGGAAACCTGGTGACCGCAAGGCCGGCCGCCGACACCCCGGCGCCCCTGCTCGTTTACAATGCACATGTGGTGCTCAAAAACGGCGCCGGGGAGCGCACGGTTTCCATAGGAGAGTTCTTTGCCGGGCCGGGGGAGACCGTCATCGGGGAGCAGGAGATCCTGACCGAAATCATACTTGAAAAGCCGCAGGGCCGGACAGGCGCCGGACACCTGAAGCTGGGCGTGAGAAACGCCCTGGAAATCTCCTTGGTGAATGTTGCCGCATTCCTGCGCCTCGATCAGGGCGTCATCGCTGAGGCCCGCGTTGCCATGGGCTCGGTTGCGCCCACGCCCATCCTTTCTCCGGGAGCGGGAACCGTCCTGAAAGGGGAGAAACCTTCGGAAAGTCTGTTTTCAAGGGCGGCCGAGGCAGCAGCATCGGACAGCAGGCCCATTGACGATTTCCGCGCTTCCGCCGCATACAAGCGCGCCATGGTGGAAACCCTGACCCGAAGGGCCCTGGCAGCGGCTTATGGAAATGCGTTGAAAGAGTAAGCAAATGCTTAGAGCCTGTGCAACAACCGGTTCTCGCTTAGGAGATATGCAATGAAGAGACTGATCGCACTGACCATCAACGGCAAGCTGCACGAAGTGGCCGTTGCCCCCAACCTGACCCTGACGGACCTGATCCGCTACGACCTGGGGTTGACCGGCACCAAGAAGGGCTGCGAGGTGGGCGACTGCGGCACCTGCACGGTAATCATGGACGGAAAACCGGTCAATTCCTGTCTGGTGCTGGCCGTTCAGGCGGACGGCAGGGAGGTCCTGACCATCGAGGGCGTGGAAACGGACGAGGGCCTTCATCCTATCCAGCAGGCCTTTGTGGAAAAAGGCGCCATCCAATGCGGGTTCTGCAGTCCGGGCATGATCCTGTCGGCCAAAAGTCTCCTGGAGAGGAATCCATCTCCCGATGAAGGGGAGATCCGCACGGCCATCTCCGGGAACCTTTGCCGCTGCACCGGATACCAGAAGATCGTGGAAGCGATTAAAGAGGTCAGCAATAAAGGCTGAGAGCTGAAGAGATCAACAAAATGCTGTCAGGTTTAATCAACTCAATCAGTGTTTAACCATCACCTAAGAGCTATCAGCTTTCAGCCATGAGCTGTCAGTTGCGAACTCATTCCAAGAGGAGCAAGTGATGACAGAATATCACGTGATCAACAAGCGGTCCCCTCGGCTGGACGCTCCCGACAAGGCCACCGGCCGCGCCAAATATATCGACGACCTGAGCCTGTCGGGGATGCTTTACGGGGCCCTGCTTCAAAGCCCTTTCGCCCATGCCCGGATCATGAACATCGACACATCCAAAGCAAAAAGCCTGCCCGGCGTCAAGTCCGTGGTCACGGCCGAGGATGCCGGACTGGTGAAATACGGCGTGAGTCCCGCCCGATACGATGAGACCCTTTTCTGCGACGAGAGGGTCCGGTACGTGGGGGATGAAGTCGCCGCGGTGGCCGCCGTGGACCTGGAAACGGCCATGGAGGCCGCATCCCTCATCGAGGTGGAATACGAGGAACTTCCGGCCGTGTTCACCCCGGAGGAGGCCCTTGCCGAGGGGGCGCCCCAGATTCACGACAAGTACCCGGGGAATTTGTGCGCCGAGGTCCACCAGGAATTCGGCGACGTGGCGGCCGCTTTTCAGGAATGCGACCTGATAAGGACCGATACCTTTATCAACAAGCGGCAGGATGCGGCATTCCTGGAGCCCAACGGGTGCATCGCCGATTTTGACCTGAACGGGTATCTCACCCTTCACACATCCACCCAGAGCCCCCACTACGTCATGAGAACCGTGGCCATGGTGCTGGGGCTTCCCGTGGGCAAGGTCCGGGTGGTCAAGCCTTACGTGGGCGGCGGTTTCGGGCCCAAGGCCGCGGCAAGCCCGCTGGAACTGAGCGCGTGCCTGCTTTCCATGAAGACCGGAAAACCCGTTAAAATGAACTACTCGCGGGAGCAGGTCTTTCTGTTTTCCCGGGCGCGTCACCAGTTCAGGCACGTATTGACCACCGGCGTGAAAAATGACGGCACCATCGTGGCCCTGACCAACGAATGCCACCTGGAAGGCGGCGCCTACGCCAGCTTCGGCATCGCCACAGTCTATTATGGCGGGTCCCTGCTGGGGGCCCCCTACAAGCTTAAAAACATGAAATACGACGGGTACCGGGTCTACACCAACAAGCCCGCCTGCGGGGCCCAGCGGGGCCACGGGGGCGTGGCGGCCAGGGCCGCCTGGGAGCAGCAGCTGGACGCCCTCGCAAAGGAACTGGGCATGGACCCGGTTGAATTCCGGATGAAAAACGCCATGGAGGCCGGCGATACAACCTGCAACGATCTGTATTTAAGCAGCTTCGGCCAGAAGGAATGCATCGAAGCGGTGGCCGAGGGCTCCGGCTGGAAGGAGAAGAAAGGCCGGATGCCCGCCGGCAAGGGCATCGGCATGGCCACCGGGTTCTTCGTGTCGGGCGCCGGATACCCGATTTATCGATCGGAGACGGCCCATTCCACGGTGGTAATCAAGTTGAGCGACGACGGCGGCACCGCCACGGTGTTGACGGGGTCCGCCGAGATCGGACAGGGCTCGGACACCGTGCTGGCCATGATCGCGGCCGAGGCCCTGGGCGTGCCCTTGGACTGCATCAAGGTCAGGTCCGGAGATACCGACTTCAGCGTGGATCTCGGGGCCTATTCCAGCCGCCAGACCCTCATGACCGGGCACGCGGCCAAGGAGGCGGCGGAAGACGTGAAGCGGCAGATTCTGGACGTGCTGGGGGAGAAGCTTCAAATCGCCCCCGACCGCATGGATATGAAAAACGGCTATGTGGTCTTTGAGGGCGACGCCCCCGAATACGAGGAAATCCGCACCCTTTACAAAAAGGAGCACCGGGGCTTTAAAGATAATCCCGTGGAAGGCCCCCTGACCTTTAAGGAAGCGGCCCGGGCCGCCTATCTGGAAAAGGGCTCCATCGTAGGAACGGGCAAATACAAGCCGGGCGAGCTGGGGGGCAAGTTCAAGGGCGCGGCAGTGGGGACCTCTCCCGCTTACGGCCCCTCGGCTCAGGTGGTGGAAGTCACCGTGGACATGGAGACGGGGAAGGTGACCATAGACAAAATGACCGATGCCCACGACTGCGGGTTTGCCATCAATGTCACGTCCGTGGAAGGGCAGATGGAGGGGTCCCTTTCCATGGGCCTGGGCGAGGCCATGTTCGAAGAGGTCAAGTTCGATGACAGGGGGCGCATCCTCAACGCCAACCTGGGTGAGTATAAGATACCCACGGCCCTGGACATGCCCGACATCGAGACCATCATCGTGGAGAGCAACGAACCCAACGGGCCGTTCGGCGCCAAGGAGGTGGGCGAAGGGGCCATCATGCCCACCATTCCGGCCATCCTCAACGCCGTCTACGATGCCACGGGCGTGCTCGTCCAGGAACTTCCGCTCACACCGGAGCGGGTCTACATGGCGTTGAAGGAGGCCGGCAAGCTGAAAAAGTAATTGTTAGACTTTATTAAGCGGCGGTTTGGGGGGCCTTTCGGCCCCCTTTATTTTTCTTCGTTGCGGTACTGTAGGGCGGGAGCTTGTGCGCCGTCTTTTGGGCGTATTTACATCCCGCCGATCAGGCTGTAAGAATTTACTGGGCTTTGGTGTTATTCCATTGACAATCATAAATAGTGTGTTCTAAAACCATTTTTAAATTTGCACTATTTCTTTATTTTTCATCTTTTTCCTTTTTTTTAACAGGAGGACGTATTATGAGGAAATTCCGGTCTCTGTTTGTGTCATTCACGTTCATCCTTATGTTGATGTCATTCGTGTGTATTTCTCCGTCAATGGCGCAGCGGCCCGTCGTCGATTGCCAATGGGCAACGGTGCCTCCCACCACAGACGGTCAGTTCGCCACAGGGGAGTATCCCGAACCCCCGCAGATCTCCATGATCCCGGATGCTTTTCCCATAGAGGCTTATGTCTATTTTATGAATGATCATCAATACCTGTATGTTCTTATCGACGCCGTGGGGGATACGACGGATACGCAAGGGGGCGGCGGCGGGGTTTTTTCGTATGATGAATGTCTCCTGGTGTTCGATTACGTGAATCGCATCGTTGCCGAGATTTGGGGCGTCAACAATCAACTGGCGGGATCGGATCTTCCCGCGGGAAGCACCGCGGCCATCGGATTCGGCACCAGCATCAACGATGGTTCCACCAACCACAGGATCTTTGAATTCAAAATCCCGCTGGCCGGCATCAACGGCGCGCCGGGCGCCTCCCTGGACTTTGCATCACCTTATTCCCAGAAATTCGACGGCGGCAGCATGCCTTATGATTCCGAGACCTACCGTGACAATATCTGGCCCGACGGCTTGGATGAGAATAATGAGAATACCTGGGCCACCATCCGGTTCGCCGAAATACCGATGCCCGTTCCCACACTCGGCCAATGGGGCGTGATCGTCCTGTCGATTTTAATGGCCGGGCCGGCGCTGCTGGCTATCCGGAAAAGGAGAAAGTCCTGATCGTTCCGTAGCAGCGAGGGGTGTTGAAAGATATGGGCAGGCCGATCTCTCGGCCTGCCTTTTTTGTACCGGGGAGGCGGCACTCGCAGTCCCTGAAATTGACACGGGGCGATGAATCGCCATAATGCAACCATATATACACATTCTTCCATTTTACTTGGGCAACTGACGGAGTGTCTTCCCCGAGGCAGGAACATTGGAAACACGCATCCTGAAAAACAAATTCATCGGTGCCATGGTCGGGAGCGCCCTCGGCGATGCCATCGGCGAACTGGCCTTTTATTATCCAGAAAAACGGTCTCTTCTTGAGGCCGTGAGCCGCGCGTCCCAACTCCGCTACACCGACGACACCGCCATGGCCATGGGGATGGCCCAGTCCATGAATCCATGCCCTTTGCCGTCTATGCCTTCCTGACCCATGCCGACTCCTTTGAAGCGTGCCTCTTTTGCGCCACCCTTAACGGCGGTGATCGGGACACCCTGGGGGCCATGGCCTGCGCCTTATCCGGGGCCTGTCTGGGCATTGACCGGATTCCGCAGTCATGGTCGGAAAAGCTGGAGAATCGGGACGAAATCGAGCAGTTGGCATCTCGGCTGGCGGAGAAGCCGGACCACACCCTGTAAAGAGATGTCGCGGTTAAAACCGCTCCTACAGGACCATGCGACAACGCAAACCTGCCGCTGTAGGAGCGGCTTCAGCCGCGATTGTGCGCGTAAGTTCATAGCGTCCCCACCCACCATTTTCCCCACGATTCCGATGCATTTTATTGCCCCGGAAAATATTCCGTCCGGCATTCCAACCTTATGTCTAAAATGACATAACATCTTAATATTATTATTTTTATTGACACTTTGGCTCGTTTTGGACTATATTTTCGACAAGATGAGGGCGGCGTTTTCGGCAGAGTTCGTCCGCATGCTTTCACGTGAATATTCGATCATGCCAATCGGTCTTATGATTAACGCCATGGACAATTCCAATTCATGAAAGGAGGCTTGTAATGGACAAAATTTTACGTGTTGATATGGGGGCGGAAGGCGGGCCCCGGATTTCTGAAACACCCCTGGGAGACTATGCCGGGCTGGGGGGCCGGGCCATGACCTCCACTATCGTGGCAAAAGAAGTGCCGCCGCTGTGTCATCCCCTGGGTGAAGACAATAAACTGGTCATCGCACCGGGGCTGTTGAGCGGCACCACGGCCGCCATGTCGGGCCGGCTCTCCGTGGGGTGCAAGAGCCCGCTTACCGGCGGCATCAAGGAGGCAAATTCCGGCGGCCAGGCGGCTCAAGTGCTGGCTCGGCTGGGCTATGCGGCCATCGTCCTGGAGGGGAAGCCCAAGGACGATACCCTGTACAAGATGTTCATCAACAGCGAAGGCGTCCAGATTGCCGAGGCAAACGACCTTAAAGGCCTCGGCAACTATGACACCATCGATAAGGTGAAGCAGTCGTACGGCGAGAAAGTCGCCTGCCTTTCCATCGGTACCGCGGGCGAGATGAAACTGCCCGCCGCCACCGTCGCCTGCACGGACATGGAGCAGCGTCCCACCCGGCACGCCGGCAGGGGCGGCGTGGGCGCGGTCATGGGGTCCAAAGGAATGAAGCTCATCGTACTGGATGACGCGGGCATGAAGATGCGAAGCCCCAAGGACCCGGAGAAGTTCAAGGCCGCCGCCAAGGAATGGGTGGAAGGGCTTAAGAAAAACCCCACCACGGGACAGGGTCTGCCCGCTTACGGTACCAATGTCCTGACCAACGTGATCAACGAGGCGGGGGGCTATCCCACAAACAACTTTTCCAAGGGCCGTTTTGACGGCGCATCCGCCATCAGCGGCGAGACCCTGGCGGAAATCGAGACCGCCCGCGGCGGCCAGGCCACCCACGGCTGCCACCGGGGGTGCGTGATCCGGTGTTCGGGCGTCTTCAACGACAAGGACGGCAACTACCTGACCAAGCAACCCGAATACGAGACCGTCTGGGCCCACGGGGGGAACTGCGGCATCGACGATCTGGACGCCATCGCCATGATGGACCGCCTGGACGACGACTACGGCGTGGATACCATCGAGATGGGCGCCGCCATCGGCGTGGCCATGGAAGCGGGCATTGC
>JAFDKD010000746.1 GCA_019307165.1 Deltaproteobacteria bacterium
CAACATTCATGATAAAGACCCTGTCGAAACCGAATTCCCTGTTCAGATAGGCCATGGTGCCGCCAAGGTATTTGATGAGGTATACGGCGTTGAGGCAGACGCGGAAGGTGTATTCCATCTGTAAAACCTGGTCCTCTGGCCAGTCGAAGATCCCGTGTAGCGGGGGTCAGAGTTTTCCGGCTATGCCATAGCGGAAATGCGGACCATGAAGTGAGCTAGAGTTCTAAGTGAGCTAGAGTGAGCTAAAGTGGTTGAGGAGCTTCGCTCATCCATTATATTGATTGTCAACAAAATCCTTAACTTTAGGCACTCTAGGCACTTTAGATCACTTTAGTCACTTACAGGACTTGGTTGCTGCAAGGCCCCCTATGGGGGCGGCCTAAAAGCCGGGTCCTATGGACCCGGATCTTTACATCTGTCATAATCGGTCATGACCTTCTTCTGCATTGCGGGGGCCATGGCCGTTCCCAAAAGCATGGGAATTTTGTGCCGCCCCACCACGTCCATGCACGCAATGACACACTCCGACCTAAAAGAGCTAAAAACGATAAAATTGGCCTTGTCTTCAAGATGATGACTTACCTCTTGCCTCCCCCTGTACGCCTGTCCCGATCAATGGCCCCGCCGATCTCCTCCAGGCGCGACACCCCATCGAGACCCCGGACCTTCATGCTTTTGTGGTCCCCGATTTGGAGATAGTAAAGCCGTTTCGTTCTGCGAATACCCGACATATAAGACTGAATTTCCCACGGCGTTTGGAAAGAGACGGTTGCGTTTCTGAAAGACATCAGCCCATAGTTCAATCGTATGCCCATGGGCGATATGGATACCTCGCTGAAACCGAATAAAGGACTGTTAAAAAACCATACGATTGCGAAAATCCATGCCAGAAAAAGGACCACCTGCTTGAGGTTTTTTTTCCACAGGGCGCGGAAAAAGAAAAGAGCCGCGGCCGCCATTAAGATGAGCATGATGGTGTTTTGGACCAAAAGCGATTTAATAGTAAAGAGAGTGGGGGCCATGGCTTCAGGCTGGGCATAGCACATATAAATGACAGATGTCAAACCGGTGAAGTCATCATCATCACCGGCCGACCTTTTTCTTGACAGCCCGAAAAATCCTTTGCTAGAGTCGCCAAGACCCATCAGTTCGACAAATGGAAACTGCCCGGGGATCTTTCGATCTCATCACCGGACCTCGTTACGTTCATTCGACTGAGAATATCTGTTTTTCAGCCGTTTTCGGAGGAATAGAACCAATGCGTATCCGAAAAACCCATTTCTTCATTTCCCTCATCATTCTGTGCCTGTCTTTAACGGTTTCGGCCATGGCCGGCGGCCACGGTGCCAAAAACGTGCCCAAGGCGTCTATCGGGCCCGGCGGCGACACCATCAACATTTCCGGTATCATTCTGGACAGCCATAAAGAAAAAATCGGCGAAGCCAAAGTTGTTATCATGGTGAACGGCGAGGTCATGGATCGAATCCTTACCGAACGCAACGGCAATTATGTTTCCCATTTCCAGTTGGAAAAGGGGAAAGTTCAATCCGCCGTCATTCGAATAACCGTGAGCAAGGCCAGTTTCGCTACCAAAAGCTTTGAAATTCAGGGCGCAGATCTGCCCGGGACGGGCGATCACTTTTTTGTCAGCGAGGATATCACCCTGGCCAGGGTTCTAGGCCCGGCTTTCTGGATTTCCACAATTGTATTTATCCTGGCCTACGGCCTCATCACCTTCGAGGTGCTCCACAGGACCATCGCCGCCATGCTGGGCGCCGCGTTCATGCTGCTGATCTCATATACCGTCGGCACGATCCTGCCGGACTACCACATTCTCTCCTTCGAATGGGCCGTCGCATCCATCGACATGAACGTTATCTTCCTGCTCATGGGCATGATGATCATCGTGGGCGTCCTGAAGCACACCGGCGTGTTTCAATGGTGTGCCTACATTTCCTACAAGCTTGCCCGGGGAAAAGTCTTTCTTCTGGTCATTTATTTGATGGTCTTTACAGCGGTATCCTCGGCCTTTCTGGACAACGTGACCACCATGCTTCTGTTGACCGGGGTTGCCATCGAAATCTCCATATCTCTTTCCCTGAACCCCCTGGTGGTGCTGATTCCGCTGGTTCTGGCTTCGAACGTGGGCGGCACGGCCACGCTCATCGGCGATCCGCCAAACATCATGATCGGTTCGTATGCCGGGTTGACCTTTATGGATTTTGTCGTCGCCCTGGCAGCCTTGTGCGGCGTCTCCATGGTCGTCCTGATTGTTTATTCAAAGCTGGTCTGGGGCAAGGCCTATGCTGCGGCTAAAGTGGAAAACGTAGAGAAATACGTTAAGGAACTGAAGAAAGAATACCGGATCACGGACCCCAAGCTTCTCGCCTACGGCCTGGGGACCCTGGGTTTCGTCGTATTTTTGTTTCTGAGCCACGGCTACTGGCAGATGGAGGTCAGCGTCGCAGCACTGGCCGGGGCCGCTATCTTGCTGACCGTCGCCATCCTGACCGACAAGGTCAACATGATCGAGTTGGTGGAAAAGGATATCGAGTGGCCCACCCTGATGTTTTTTATTTTCCTTTTCATGATCGTA
>JAFDKD010000747.1 GCA_019307165.1 Deltaproteobacteria bacterium
GTCATCGTTTCTGCCTTTCAATATATGTGGGCGGTGACGGGGAGCCACGGGCCCCTGAAAGGCTGTGGCATCGCGCCTGGTTCCGGTGTCCATTCCATCTGCGAAACCTGGTCCTCTGGGCCGGGTCAGAGTTTTCCGGCTATGCCATACCGGAAATGCGGACCATAAAGTGAGCTAGAGTGAGCTAAAGTGGTGAAAGAGCTTTGCTCATCCATAAATCTTCAATAACTCAATCTTCAATATTCAATGTATAGGGGGCGGCCTCAAAGTCGGGTCCTATGGACCCGCGGGTCCATAGGACCCGGATCTTTACCTCGAAACCCATCGGGGGCGGAGCGATTCAATATACGGAATCGTCAAGAAAGGGTCAATACATAAGGCCAAGCCCTGCATCCCGGCATCGGCTTGCAAGGATTTTCCATGATCGAAAAAAGAGCCATTTCCGGATGGACACTAGTTGACAGACAGCGGCTTGGTAACGCATCATAGGAAAAGTCCGATCGAGGAGGGTGGGTGATGATTCTTGACATCTTTTCCAGGCGTAAATCCGTGAGGACGGGAAAACCGAAAGATGAATTCGACCGGATCATCGAGGTCATCGAAAAATTCGCTCCCGGAAAGCACCAGGGGAAGCGCGAAATGCATTATTATAACTATCGCATCATGGCCCCCTATGCCAACCCGCTTCTGGATCTGCTGAAGCTGCTGTCGCGGAAAAGCCGGCTGACGGAAGATGCAGACGGTTTTGCGTGGGACGTGTTCTCCAGGCTCAAGACCTTCTACGATCCGCGGGATCGGTTGTCCCCGGAAGAGGCAAAAGAGGACGGGGAACTGATAAGAAAATACGAGGAACTCTATCGCTATTTCTATGGACGGGAGGCCGTATGGCTTGATTTTTCACGCCGCCCGCCCGAAGGGCGAGCGGAATAAAAAACCGATTAGGGAGGAAATAGTCATGTCGAGACACAAGAAACAGGAGAGGAAACGTGAGATCGAGAGGCGGCGCAGGCGCAGGCGGAAAAGGTTGAAGCAGCGACAGAAAGAGGCTTTGGCCGGGAGGGGCCAAGGATAGCCGGGTCTGACAGGACTGCGCTGGATGCGCTGGATAGGACATAGCGATCCGGGGGAGGAAAGAACCCTCTATGGAAGTCGGCACGACATGGATTGCAAAAATCCATCGTCGTAAAGAAAAAAACCACGGAGACCCGAAGAAAGCCCTCTTTTCAAAGGGGGAGGATAACGTCGGTTTGAGCAAGTTGGTGCCGCATGAGGGCGAAAGACATAACCAGCGAACGCAATGCCACCTTCCGGATGTTTCTGGCGCTGGGCAGGGCAGGGGGCATCAAAAAGCATCGGGCGGCCATTCTCTCAGGGCCCAAGCAGGTCAAAGACGTTATGAAGACATTCCCGGACAAATGCGCCGGGATTCTTTTTTCGGACGGGCGGTCTTCAGGCCTGAATGTCTTTCCGGAGCAATTGCCCCTCTACAGGCTGTCCCGGCCCCTGTTCCGGCAAATCGATCGGTTCGAAACAGGCCCTCCGCTGCTTCTGATCCGAGCGGAACCGCTGCCGGTATGGGAGGGGCGCGCGCTGCCGCCGGGATGCACGTTGTGCATCCCCTTTCAGGACCCGGCCAACGTCGGTGCGCTCATCAGAACAGCCGCCGCATTCGGGGTTTCGGCCGTTGTTCTATTGAAGGAGGCATGCCACCCCTTTCTGCCCAAGGTCCTGCGGGCCTCCGGCGGCAACATATTCAATGTGCCCCTTTTCAATGGGCCCGCCTTGGATGAACTCGCAGTTCCCGACGCCCCCCTGATCGGCTTGTCGGCCGAAGGGACAAATATCCATGCCTATGAATTCCCGGCGAAATTCTGCCTGGTTCCCGGACTCGAAGGCCGGGGGCTGCCCGGACATCTGAAACAAGCGGTCACCCTGTCCATACCCATGGTGGAAAACGTGGAGTCCCTCAATGCGGCCCTCGCCACCGGCGTTGCTCTGTACGAGTGGCGCCGGGGTAAGCAGAATCCAGTTGGACATTGGCGAGAGAAATCCAATCCGATCACCGAATAACGATTTCGTTGATGAACTTCGTCTGCTTGTTCGAGTTATTGTCTTTGATAACGGTGTGAATGGTATAGGTCCCCCTGGGGGCATCGGAAAGGACATAGCTCAGGTCCATGGGAAATTCGGGCGTGGGGCCGGGCGATGTGTGGGAAAAATAATAGGCGTCTTCCTGGCTTCCCAATACCTTTCCGTCCTCGGCAAGGACCAGAAAATCCGTCGTAATGTCTATGGTGTAGTTTTCTCCCTCCCGTTTGAACCCATACCCTGTAAGCAGGCAGCTGATCAGGATGGGTTCTCCTGGGCCGTAACTGTTGCTTTCCCGCGTTTTGTAATGGGTTGTATCCGCGACCAGACGCATATTTCTTGCGGTCAGGGGGAGTTCCCGGCCCACGGTGGTCATGGCTTTTTTCAACGCATCCATGGCGAAAAACTTTTTCCCCGAAATATAGGCGTCTTCAGCCTCCTTGAACAAGGCCCGCAATTCCACCAGGACAGGGTGTTCCGGGAGCGTGTCTTTCTTGATCTCCTCG
>JAFDKD010000748.1 GCA_019307165.1 Deltaproteobacteria bacterium
GCCCTAGCGATCCGGGCAGGGCCAGTGTCTCGAAGATGACTTCAAGCGAACGCCTGGGATTTCCGGCGGCCACTTCGTAGACGAAACCGGCGATATCGAGACCCGCTGGACAGCGTGCCTGACAGGGCGCGATACAGTCACCGGCATGGTCCGATAGAAGCAGTTCCAGTGCCATTTTTCGAGCCGATCGAACATCACTGCTGTTGGTCGTTACGACCATGCCCTCGGAAACGGGCATGGCACAGGAGGGCGAAAGATTGCTCCGACCCTCGACCTGCACGGCACACATGAAACAGGAAGCGGCAGGCTCGAGGCCACGAACGAAACAGAGGGTGGGGATCTGGATGCCAAGTCGATCTGCAGCGTCCAGGATCGTAGTCCCGGTTTCCACTGAGATGGGCTGCCCGTCGATCGTGAGGCGGATCATCTATATGACCTCCACCGCATCGTCTTGACATACATCGAGGCACATCCCGCATCGGGTGCAGAGGGGTTCATCGATGAAATGTTTCTCGTAGGGTACATAGGCGATGGCATCGACCGGGCACGCCTGGGCGCAAAGGGTACATCCAATGCATGCATCGGTTATCCGGTATTGTATCAGGGCCGCACATCGGCCGGCCGGGCAGCGCTTCTCATTGAGATGTGCTTCAAATTCGTCACGGAAGAAACGCAAGCCCGTCAGCACAGGATTCGGAGCTGTCTGCCCTAAACCGCACAGGCTGGTCCGACAGATCCGGTCGGCCAATTCTTCCAGGCGGTCCAAGTCGTCAGGTCGCCCTTTGCCCACACAGAGCCGATCAAGGATTTCCAGCATCCGTTTTGTGCCTATCCGGCAGAATGTGCACTTGCCACACGATTCCTCCTGCATGAATCCAATGAAGAAGCGTGAGATGTCTACCATGCAATCGCGGTCGTCGAGAACCACAAGGCCCCCTGAGCCCATGATGGCCCCGGTTTCCTTCAGAGCCTCATAATCGATAGGGGTGTCGGCAAGCGAGGCCGGGATGCACCCGCCGGACGGGCCCCCGAGTTGGACAGCCTTGAATCTGCGGCCATCCTTGACGCCCCCGCCGAGTTGCTCGACGATTTCCCGGATGGTGATGCCCATGGGCACTTCAATCAAACCACCGTTATTGATTTTGCCGGCAAGAGCAAACACCTTCGTTCCTCTGCTGCTCTCGGTCCCCAGTCTCGAAAAACTCTCCGGGCCATTCCGAATGATCCAGGGGACAGTGGCCAAAGTTTCAACGTTATTGATGGTGGTCGGCAAACCGTGAAGGCCTTTCTCAACCGGAAAAGGAGGCCTCAGTCTGGGCATTCCACGCCGGCCTTCGATCGAAGCGATCATCGCTGTCTCTTCTCCACACACGAATGCGCCCGCACCCTCTTTGACTTCCAAGTGGAGATTGAACGAAGTTCCCAGAATGTTGTCACCCAGGATTCCGCCCCATTGAGCCTGCTTGATCGCTTCACGGATATGTCGAACGGCAAGTGGATACTCGGCGCGGATGTAGAGGTAACCCACCTCAGCGCCTGTTGCGTAGGCGGCGATCGCGAGACCTTCAAGAACGCGGTGAGGGTCGGACTCGAGGACCAGTCGATCCATGAAGGCACCGGGATCCCCTTCATCCCCGTTGCAAATAACGTACTTTGGTTTTGGCTGTTGAGCGCCGAGCGTCCATTTCCTTGCAGTGGGAAAGCCGGCACCGCCCCGACCTCGCAGGCCCGAGTCGTGGATGAGGGAGATAACCTCTTCAGGAGACAACTGTTTCAGGCATCTTTCCAGCGCCTGATAACCGCCCCGCCCTCGATAGGCTGCTACGTCAAGGGGTTCGATTTCACCGCAATTCTCCAAGACGATTCTTTGCTGTCTGCCCACGAAGAGAGCAGTGGATCCACTCCGCGTATCGACAAGTTGGTCGGCTATTGAAGCGTCATTCTTGCGGTTGAACAGTGTTTCTCTTAGAGTCCCGGCCACCCAATTCAACCGGGTTAGAACGCTCTTGGGCCGGAGGTGCTTCTTGACGATCTGTGGAGCGAGCCGGGCTGAAACCTTCCCGTAGAGAACTCTGGCGCCTGTTTCATCCACGACTTCGACAAGCGGCTCCTGGTGACACATTCCGTTACAGCCAACCTTCTTGACGACACCCTGTTCCCCGGATTCCCGGACCGACTGTTCGAGTGCTGCATAAACGGATTCGCCGCCGCTGGCGATGCCACAGGAACTGAGGCCGATACGGATCTCAATCTGTCCCGTCTCACTCATGCTCCTTCCTCCGAATCCACAGCCTGAAGAGCGTGGCAAGCGTCCGCTGGAGTCAGACGGCCAACCGTGTGATCATCGATCATCATCACCGGCGCCAGACTGCAGCAACCCAGGCAGGCGACTTTCTCCAGGGTGAAAGAGCGGGACGGATCGGTGTCCTCATCGGGAGGGATGGAGAGGTATCTGCGAAGTTCCTCCGTGACCTGGACAACCCCCGAAACGTGGCAGGCCGTACCATGGCAGACCTTTACCAGGTGTTCACCGATGGGAGAACGTCGAAACTGCGCATAGAAAGTGGAGGTTCCCGCAATCTGAGCCGGAG
>JAFDKD010000749.1 GCA_019307165.1 Deltaproteobacteria bacterium
GGGCAGGTGATCGTCCTCTTTGTGATGACCGTGGCTGCGGCTGAAGCGGCCGTGGGGCTGGCAATCATCATCAATATTTACCGGGGTAGAGATACCATTAACGTTGATGAGATAAACTTGCTTAAGTGGTAAGGGTGCCTAAAGGAACATAATTATGCTGGAGTTAATCTGGTTAGTACCGTTTTTGCCCTTAATCGGGGTCATTATCAACGGCCTGCTGGGAATTCGGTTTTCCAAGAAGACCACCGGTATAGTAGGCTGTTTGAGTATCTTTGGCTCCTTTGTGGTATCTTGCGGGGCTTTTTGGGAACTGCTCCAGCTCCCGGCGACTCAACGCATCAAAGAAGTGGTGCTCTGGCAGTGGATTCCCTGTGGAGATTTGACCGTAAACCTCGGCTTTCTGGTGGACCCGCTTTCGATCGTTATGTTGCTTACGGTCAGCGGCGTTTCCTCTCTCATCCACGTTTACTCAGTGGGATACATGCATGAAGACGAAGGGTTTCGGCGCTATTTTGTATATTTGAACCTTTTCGTCTTTTTTATGCTCATGCTGGTTTCCGCCAGCAGTTTTCTTTTGATGTTTGTGGGTTGGGAAGGAGTAGGGCTTTGTTCCTATCTTCTCATCGGGTTCTGGTACCGTCGTAAGGAGCCGGCAGATGCGGGCAAAAAGGCCTTCATTGTGAACCTCGTAGGAGATTATGGATTTCTGTTGGGAATGTTGCTGATTTTTGTGACCTTCGGAAGCCTTGATTTCCTCAAAGTACTGCCGTTCGCCCAAGAGACGCTTGCGTATGACGGGATTGTGGTCACAATGATCACCCTCCTCCTGTTTGTGGGGGCAACGGGCAAATCAGCTCAGATTCCTCTCTATACCTGGCTTCCTGATGCCATGGAGGGTCCCACGCCGGTGAGTGCCTTAATCCATGCCGCCACTATGGTTACCGCCGGAGTGTATATGGTGGCTCGTTGCAGCGCCTTTTTCGTGTTGGCGCCGGTTTCTTTATGGGTGGTGGCAATCGTGGGAGCAGGAACAGCATTCTACGCTGCCACGATCGGTCTCACGCAATTTGATATCAAGCGCGTTCTTGCTTATTCCACGATAAGCCAGCTGGGCTACATGTTTTTGGCCTGCGGCGCGGGTGCTTTCGCGGCCGGCATTTTCCACCTCATGACCCATGCCTTTTTTAAGGCACTGTTATTTCTTGGCGCAGGAAGCGTGATGCATGCGCTGTCAGGAGAATTGGACATAAGAAAAATGGGGGGATTGCGAAAGCAGCTCCCGTGGACTCATCTCACGTTTCTAATCGCAACGCTGGCGATCGCGGGAATTGCACCGCTGGCAGGATTCTTTAGTAAAGACGCAATTTTGTGGGGAGCGTTCCAGAAACATTTTTACTTGTGGCTGGTGGGCGCCATAACCGCTTTTCTCACGGCGCTGTATATGTTCCGTGCAGTTTTCATGACTTTTTATGGCAAGCCCCGTCTGGATGAGGAAGTGGCCAAGCACGTCCATGAATCGCCTCCGGTGATGGTGTTACCTCTTGCGGCATTGGCCGTATTGTCAGTCATTGGCGGCTGGATAGGAATTCCGGCAGCCTTGAAAGGGGGAGACTGGTTTCATCACTTCTTAGCGCCGGTTTTCAGTTCCGGCAGCGCACCGGTTACCCACCACCATGCTGCAAACATAGGGCTCGTTGGAATAGCTCATGCGTCCGAGAATGCGGTTCATGGAAGTCACGATCTCGTAGTGGAGTATATCCTCATGGGGGTATCGTTAGGGGTGGCTCTTTTGGGTATCGTGTTGGCCTATTATTTTTATATAAAAAATCCCCAGGCCCCCGCAAAAATAGCGAAACACTTCAAGCGGCTCTATCGAGTGATCTTCAATAAATATTATATGGATGAAATCTACGATGCTGTCTTTGTACAACCCATCCGGCGAAGTTCCGAGTGGCTGTGGCACTATTTTGATGAAGGGGTAGTGGACGGCATTGCTAACGGTTCAGCCAGATTATTTACCGGGCTGAGTTCAGTTCTGAAACGCCTCCAGACCGGCTATGTACAAAACTATGCAATCTGGATGTTGGTAGGAATTGTATTCCTAATCGTCTACTATCTCTTGTGGTAAGGAGTATTCAGGAATATGGATTATCCGATCCTTAGCTATCTCATATTCTTCCCTCTCGTAGGGGTAATTCTGCTCCTTTTTTTAGGCCGGGAAAAAGAAAAACTGCTGAAAGGAATCACCTTGGTGGTAACCTTGGTTGAGTTTCTCCTTTCCCTTCCCTTGGCTTTCAATTTTCAGGCTGAAATGGCCGGGATGCAGTTCTCTGAATATCTCGATTGGATACCGACCTTGGGAATTGCCTACCGGGTAGGATTGGACGGCATCAGTCTTTGGCTGGTGCTTTTGACCACCTTCCTTTCAGTGATCGCGGTAATGGCATGCTGGGAAGATATTAAGTTACACGTCAAGGAGTTTCTCATTTGTCTGTTACTGCTTGAAACCGGTATGGTCGGGGTTTTTGTGGCACTGGACGTGTTTCTTTTCTATGTGTTTTGGGAAGTGATGCTGGTTCCCATGTACTTT
>JAFDKD010000750.1 GCA_019307165.1 Deltaproteobacteria bacterium
GGCGTGAAAAAAATCATCACCCTGGACCCCCACGCCATGAACACCTTCAAAAAGGACTACCCAAAGCTGGGAGGAAAATATCAGGTCTATCACTACACGGAAATCCTGGACCGCCTGGTGCGGGACGGCCAAATCAAGCCCGCCGAAAACCAGGTGACCGTGACCTATCACGATCCCTGCTATCTGGGCAGGCACAACAATATTTACGAGCCGCCGCGATCGGTCCTCAAAAGCGTCCCCGGACTCGAGCTGGTTGAAATGCGGCGAACCCGGGTTAATGCCTTCTGCTGCGGGGGCGGGGGCGGGAACTTCTTCACGGACATGAACGGCCCCGGCGAGGACAGCCCCGGCAGGGTCCGCATCCGGGAGGCCCTGGACACGGGCGCTTCCATCGTGGCGGTGGCCTGCCCCCAGTGCGCCAAGATGCTGGACGACGCGGTCAAGGCGGAAGATGCGGCAGACCGGCTGGCGGTCAAGGACGTGGCCCAAGTGGTGGCGGACGCAATGAAATGATTGCGACCGGGCGCGAAGCGAGCGATTCCTCTGGAACCGACTGAGGGGAAAGCAACTCTCGGGTGCACAATTTTACTGCCAAAAACCCATTGTGAAGTATATCGTTGATGGCGTTCAACTGTTCCGGACGATTCAGCGTCAGCAAAGCCACGCCGTCCTTCACGTCGTATGTGGTTGCCTTGAGTTGCATAAAACGATTCTCGTTAATGTTAAAAAATCAGACACACGCATTAACCACGGATCACACGGATAAACACGGATTATCCATAAATGGTGCGTTAAGCACTTTAGCGAAGCCGAGTCCGAATTCCGCCGTCCGACTTCTGTCCTCCGATCTCCGACCTCTGTCTCTTCTCTCGTCTCTAGACTCTGGTCTCTAGTCTCTCGTCTCTAGACTATACAATCCCCTTATCCCTAAACTCCCCGATCTGCCGTTCACTGAACCCCAGTTCCGTCAATACCTCATCCGTGTGTTCACCGAGCACCGACGGCCCCGAATGCTCGACCACGGGGCTCCCTTCGAAGCGAATCGGATTGCCCGCTGTCTTCACGGTTTTCAGGAGCGGATGGGGCCAGTCTTTTATCAGAGCGTTCTCCTTGACCTGCGGGTCCTGAAAAAGGCTGTCATAGGTGTTGACCGGCCCGCAGGGGACGTCCTCCTGCTCCAGGATTTCCAGCACCTGGGCATTGGTACGGCCTGAAAACCTTTCCGTCAAAAGCGGTCTGAGTTCGTCGCGATTGGCAAAGCGCTTGTCCTCGGTATCGAATCGCTCGTCTCCCACAAGCTCATTCAGATCGAGGGCCCTGCAAAGGCATCGCCAGAACTTCTCGTTGAAGGCGGAAACGGCAACATACCCGTCCGCGGTCCGGAAAACGCCCACCGGGTATACAAAGGGGCTGTCGTTGCCGCACCTGTTCGGCTCCTTTCCGGTAATGAAGTACTCGGTGATGTGGGTGCCTTGAAGACACATGACCGCATCCAGAAGGCTGACCTTCAGCAACTGCCCCTCTCCCGTACGCCCACGGTGCATCAACGCCCCCATGATGCCTATGGCCCCGTAAAGGGAGGCCGCCATGTCCGCGATGGGCACGCCCGTTTTGACGGGTCCCTGTCCCTGTTCGCCGGAGATGTTCATGAAGCCGCTCAACGCCTGAAACACATGGTCCGTTCCGGGCTTGAGCCGATAGGGACCTTCCTCCCCGAAAGCGGTGATGGAAAGATACACGACGTCCGGCTTGACGGCCCGAACACGGTCGTATTCAATGCCGTACTTCTCGCGAATATCCGGCCTGAAATTGACCACGACCACATCCGCCGTTTCGATCAGCCGATCCAGGACCTCTCTGGCCTCAGGCTTCTTCAGGGCCAGTGTGATGCTTTTTTTGTTACGGTTGACCGCCAGGTAAAGGATGCCTTCACCTTCCTCGGACGGCCCCAGTTGCCGGATGCCGTCCCCGGTCCCGGGAGCCTCCACTTTGATGACCTCCGCCCCCATGTCACCCAAAAGGGTGGCGCAATAAGGGCCGCTGATCAGGGTGGAAAGTTCGAGGACCGTGTACCCCTGAAGAGCGCCCTTCAGGGCCGAAAGTACTGATGGTTGGAAATTTCGTTTGTCGTTCAATGGACCGCCTCCTTTTTATGCATATTGCTCCCGCAGGACACGTTTGAGTACCTTTCCTGCCGGGGACCTTGGCAGACGATCCGTAAATGCCACGGACTTTGGCTTCTTAAAGCTTGCAATGCGCTGTTTGACGTAATCGACCACGTCCGCTTCGCTCATGGTTTCACCCTCCTGCAGGGCCACCACCGCATGGATACGCTCACCCCAGTCGGGGTCGGGCAGCCCGATGACGGCCGCCTCCAGGATTTTCGGGTGGGTATAGAGTACTTCCTCGATCTCCCTGGGAAAAACATTTTCCCCACCGGTAATGATCATGTCTTTCTTTCGATCCACGATGTAAAGAAAGCCGTCATCATCCAGTTTCCCGAGATCTCCCGTGTGCAGCCAACCCCCCCGAAGGGTCTCGCCCGTGGCCTCGGGGTCTTTGTAGTAACCTTTCATCATATTGGGTCCCC
>JAFDKD010000751.1 GCA_019307165.1 Deltaproteobacteria bacterium
ACTTGAAATTTGTTGTTGTATTCATACTCTTAATCGTAATCTTAATCATAATCGCTTTGAGTAAGATTATGATTAAGATTACGATTATGAAAAGAGGAAGTCTTTTCGTTCAGGCACGAATTATTATAAACAGTACTGGATATTTGATGCGGTCGCTGGTTCCGACTTCCGTGTTTTAGACACTTCCCCGCTATAAACGGGATAAACAGGCACTCCAAACTCTAAACTTTAGGCACTTAGTTCCCCGATATGAATATCACACAGTGGGCCATTCGAAATAAGACAACGGTGATGATCTTCTCCCTTTTCATCGTAGTGGGAGGTATCTCCGCCTATTTCAACATTGGCAAGCTCAAGAATCCCACCTTCACCATTCAGACGGCGGTGGTGATCACCCAGTACCCGGGTGCATCGGCCGAGGAGGTGGAACTTCAGGTCACCGAAGTGATTGAAAAGGCGGTTCAGAAACTGGGCAGCCTCAAGCATGTGCGCTCCATGAGCCAGCCCGATGTTTCCACGGTGTTTGTGGACATCCAGGATTCCTACCCGCCCGATGCCATGCCCCAGATCTGGAACAATCTGAGGGAGAGGATTCACAATGCCCAGGGGCTTCTTCCCAGAGGGGCCGGGCCATCGCAGGTAATTGACCATTTCGGGGAAACCTACGGCGTGTTTCTGGCCCTGAGCGGTGCGGGTTTTTCCTATGAAGAACTGCGCCGCTACGCGGAATATATGCAGAAACGGCTCAAGGGATGTGACTATGTTTCGGAAGTGAAGCTCTTTGGCATCCAACCCCAACAGATCGTGGTGGAACTCTCCCGCACGCGCATGGCGACCCTGGGAATTCATCCCGACGACATCATCAGATCCCTCCAGACCCAGAACCTCCTCACCTATTCCGGCAGCCTGAACGCCAACCGCCAGAGGGTTTCCCTGATACCCACGGGCAATTTCAAAACGGTGGAGGACATCCGGAACCTGGTGGTTTCCGGGACCGATGGCCGGCAGCAGGTATTCCTGGGAGATATGGCCCTTATTGAACGGCGTTACCAGGATCCGCCCCAGGTGCTCTTTCACCATAACGGAAAACCGGCTATCGGCATCGGCATCTCCACGGTGATCCACGGCAATGCGGTTCGCATGGGAAACTCCGTGGAAAAAAAACTGAAGGAGATGACCGCCCACATGCCTGCCGGTCTCACCTTAGACATTATCAATTACCAGTCCCGGGACGTCATGAATTCGGTGAAGGATTTTATTACGTCCCTGCTGCAAGCCATCGCCATTGTGTTCGTGGTGCTCGTGGTGTCATTAGGTCTGCGGAGCGCCCTTGTGATTGCCAATGGGCTCATCGTCAACATTTGCGGGACCTTTCTGGTCATGTACTGGCTGGGTATCGATCTGCAGGTCGTCTCCGTGTCTTCGCTCATCCTGGTCCTGGGCATGCTGGTGGACGACTCTGTGGTGGTGACGGATAATGTCATGGTGCGGCTCCGGGACGGCAATCTGGCGACGGACGTCGCATGCGTGGACGCGGCCAGGGCCACGGCATGGCCCCAGATCGTGGCCACCGCAGTGGCCGCCGCCAGTTTCCTGCCCATTGATCTGGCCCAAAGCAGCACCGGCGTATTCATGAAGACCCTCTTTGACGTGGTGGCCATTGCGCTGGCCATCAGCTGGCTTCAGGCAATGACCGTGGTGCCCGTGATGAGCGCCAAAATCCTCAAAGCCTCGAAACAAAAGAAAACCAAAACACCTTACCAGAGTTATTTCTATAGAATTTATCGGTTCCTGCTTCACGGTGCCCTGCGCTTCCGATGGCTAACCGTGCTGTTTATGGCGGGGCTTCTTTTCTTGGCCGTGTGGGGGTCCGAATTTTTGAAACAGGTTTTCATGCAACCGGCGGACCGAGCACAATACCAGATCAACTACTGGCTTCCCGAGGGAACGAGGATTGAACGGACATCGGCGGACCTCCTAAAACTCGGAAAGGAAATCCGTTCCTGGCCGGAAGTTAAAAGTATTACCACAACCGTGGGGAGCGGCCCCCTTCGTTTCCTTTTGACGTTTACCCCTCAGCAACAGCACGACTGCTACGGCATGATTATCGTCAACACCCATTCCCCCGATGATGTGAACGACCTTGTTGAGCGGACCCAAGCCCACATCGTGGCCCATTATCCGGACGCCGATCCCTTTGTGGCGCCTTTCAACGAGTCGGGGGGGCCCGATTACCAGGTAGAGATCCGGTTTTCCGGCGATGACCCAGAGGTCTTGCGGGCCCTTTCTGAAAAAGCCAGGGGAATCATGGCCGACCATCCCGAGGCCAAAAATGTCAGGGATAACTGGCGAAATCGTATTCCCGTGTGGACGCCCGAATTTTCTCAAATAGATGCCCGACAACAGGGTATCAACCGTCCAAATTTCTCCGATGCTCTCCTGCGCCTTACGGACGGCATCTCCATCGGCCAGTTCCGTGAAGGGGATCGGCTGATTCCCATCCTGGTGCGGGCGCCCAAGACCGAAAGAAGAGCCACCCCCGACCTGGACAATGTACCGGTCTGGGGAAACGGGTCCGAAAGCCG
>JAFDKD010000752.1 GCA_019307165.1 Deltaproteobacteria bacterium
TGAATGCCCTGGAAGATGTCAAGTCCAAGCTGTCCGGGAATAAGCTGGCCGAAGCGCGGCAAATGCTCGCCGAAGGCAGGGAAAACATCAACATCGTCCAATTCGGCAACGGGGTGCACAACAAGAAATATTCGCTGCTGCTGATCGATGCGGCCATCAACAAGTATGACGAACTGATTGAGTACGTTGAATCAGATGAATAACCAACAATCCCAAAGGAGGTAATTATGAGTAAAAATCTATCCTTGACCAGACGACAGGTGCTCAAGGGTGCCGGCGCGGCGGCGCTCACCGGCGCGGCGAGTTTGGTGCCGGCAGCCAAGGCATCCGCGGCCCGCGCCAAAGCCCCCCGGTGGGCCTACATCGTCGATTTGCGGCGTTGCATCGGCTGCCGGGCCTGTACGGTGGCCTGCAAAGCCGAGTTCGCCGTTCCGCTGGGCGCCTTCCGGACCGCTGTTTACGAAGAAGTCACCGGCACTTTTCCCAAAAGTGAGAAGCATTTCATGCCCCGGCTTTGCAACCATTGCGAGGGCAACCAGGAGGACAAAGTTCCGCCATGTGTCAAGATATGCCCGGAATATCCCAAAGACCGGCGCAAGTTCAAGACCTCCGACGGCAAAACCATTCGCTATCGCGGTGGGGCCACCTATAAACGCCCGGACGGCCTGATTCTGTTTGAGAACGAGCTGTGCGTCGGCTGCGGCAAGTGCATCGATGCCTGCCCGTATGGCGCCCGCACCTGGAACAAATCACTGCTTTCCGGCAAGGACAAAACCAAAAACGCCATTACCAAATGCTCCTTTTGCCGGCACCGCATCGACAACGGGGTCGAACCGGCCTGTGTCAACATCTGCCAGGGAAGGGCCCGCCTCTTCGGTGACCTGAACGATCCCGCCAGTGGGGTTGCCAAACTGGCACAAGAATTCAACCTGGTGGACAAGCGCAGCGACACCACCCTTCTGCCCGGTGAAAATACGGTTCCCATGGTTTTTTACATCGATCCCCGGGGGGCCCTGACAAAGATGGCCATTGCCAAAAAGAAGTTCGTTAAGAACGAGGCCATCCAGGACGTTATTATTTAAACGCATTATAAGGAGGAAAAAAAATGAAACAAGATATAAATCGCCGTGACCTTTTCAAACTCGGTGTGGCAGGGGCCGCTGTCCTGGCGACTGGCGGGGCGATCGGTTCCCGCGCTCTGGCCGGGACCGTCGACTTTGTCAAAGGCGGCAAGGATTATTCTCCCGATAGCGGTGACGAAAGGCAGATGATCCCCTCATCCTGCTGGAGCTGCGTCACCCGGGATTCCATGGTGGGTTATGTGGAAAACGGCAGGCTCGTGAAATTGGAAGGCCATCCGGACTCGATCCGGGGCCTGGGTAAAATCTGCGCCAAAGGTGCGGCCGGCATCAATCAACTTTACGATCCGGACCGCGTGCTCTACCCCATGAAACGCGCCGGCAAGCGTGGCGAGGGCAAATGGAAACGCGTCAGCTGGGACGAAGCCCTGACTGAACTTTCAGGACGCTTGAAAAAACTGCGCGACGAAGGCCACCCGGAAAAGTTCATGTTCCACTACGGCCGCATGAAGGCCTCATCCAGCAAGATCGTCAAAAGCGTTTTTCTGGCAACATACGGCACCAAGACCATCGGCAATCACACCTCCATCTGTGAAGGTGCCAAGTGGACCGGCCAGGAACTGACCTGGGGCAAACACTACGACAACTGGGATTTTGACAACACCAAGTTCGTGATCAATTTCGGCAGTGGTGTCATGGATGCCCACACCAACCACATTCCCTGTTCCCAACGACTGGTATCGGCCATGGCCGAACGGGGCGTGAAATTTTATACTTTCGATCCCAGGCTGTCCAACACAGCCGCCCGATCCACGGAATGGGTGCCCTTAAAACCCGGATCCGATACGGCGGTGGTGCTGGCCATGTGCCGCGAAATCATGAACGCCGGGCTCTACGACAAGGAATTTTTCAAATTCATCAAGGCCACCGGCAACCGCAATGATAGCACCGATAAAAAGGCAGCGGCCTTGAAGGCCCATTTAGCCCAGTACACCCCCGAGTGGGCCGAGAAAATCAGCGGCGTTCCGGCGGCCAAGATTAAATCCATTGCCCTGGAGCTTGCCAAGACCAAACCGGCCTGCGTCATCAGCTATCGCGGTGCCGTCGCCCATCAGTATGGTGCCAATGCTGAAAGGGCCATCCAGATGCTGGCGGCCATCACCGGCAACATCGACAATCCCGGCGGTCGCTGTCGGGCGGTTGGTCCCACATGGAAATATCCCAAAGGGCCCAAGAAAAAACCCAAGGCCAAAGCGCTCAAAATTCTCGATGGATTCAAAGGGGACATCGCCTATCCGACCCACCACGCCAACCATCAAGTGCTTAAGATGATCAAGGACGGCAGCGCCGGGCGACCGGAGATTTATATGTGGTACTGCTATACTCCGGTCTATTCCCACGGTGAAAACCAGGAGAACATTGACATCCTCAAGGATGAGAGCCTGATCCCGTTCACGGTCTGCGTTAACGCCTATTATGACGAATCCGCAGCCCTGGCCGATATG
>JAFDKD010000753.1 GCA_019307165.1 Deltaproteobacteria bacterium
ATGATGTCAGGGGCAGACGCTCTTCTTGAGTCTACTGCCAAAGAATGGCAAGCCCGTACCGGCGTTTCCATTTATGAAGTTTACGGGATGACCGAGACGGTATTAATAACCCATGGAAATCCCTTAGGAAAAAGCAAGATCGGCTCTATTGGAATACCCATCACCAATACGATGGCGGCAATACTCGACCCGGAGGTGGACACATTTCTACCCCCTGGTGAAATGGGGGAATTGGTTATGGCCGGTCCACAGGTGACCAAGGGCTACTGGAACAATCCGGACGCCACCAGGGATTGCGAAGCCGTCATAAATGGGGTGAGATGGTGGCGCAGCGGCGATTTAGGAAGGATGGAGGAGGACGGGTATTTTTATCTCTATGACAGAAAACGCGACCTTATCAAATATAAAGGACTCAGGGTTTATGCCCGGGAGGTGGAAGAAGTCCTCAAGACACACCCCCAAATCAAGGAAGTGGGTGTTATTGGTGTCCGCGATCCAAAGGTGGGTGAAAATGTCAAGGCGATGGTGGTTCTTGAAACCGACGCGCGGGGACAACTGTCTGAATTGGATATCAGGGAATATTGTAAAGACCATTTAGCACCCTATAAAATCCCAAAGATTGTTGAGTTCATTGGTGAGATTCCAAAAACGGATGTGGGGAAGGTATCCCGAAGAGAACTGAGGGAGGAGGAGCTCTGAGATGATAGCTCCATTTCTAGAGATTGAAAACCTATCCAAGAACTTTGGAAGACTGAGGGCGGTCAATGATGCCAGCTTTCAAATTAAAAGAGACGAAATCGTTGGTTTGATCGGGCCTAACGGAGCCGGGAAATCAACGATCATACGCATGATAACATCCATACTCAAGCCGACTTCCGGTCAAATCCGATTTAAAGGAAAAATAATTACCGGATTGCCTACTTTCAAGATTATCAATATGGGCCTCGCATCGACATTCCAGGTGGTAAAACCTTTTCGGCGGTTGCCGGTAATTTCCAATGTTATGGTTTCCTGTCTTTGCCCACGTGCAAAGAGAACCGGGGATTGGGTCAAAACAGTAGAACTACGGGCTCAGAATGCGCTCGAGTTCTGCGGTATTCTGGACCTCGCCCTTGAACCGGCCTCCGTCTTATCACACGGCGATTTGAAACGCCTGGAACTGGCCAGGGCTATTGCCACAGAACCCGAACTCCTTGTTCTTGATGAACCCTTGGGGGGATTGAACCCGGCGGAAGCGGCACTTATCATGAGATCCCTGAAGCGCCTGCATAAGGGAGGACGGTTCGGGAGATTGCATAGTGAGGGTCCTGCCATGCTCATTGTGGAACACAAGCTGTCGGAGCTGATGAAGATTGCAGACCGAGTGGTTGTCATCAACTTCGGGAGCATCATTGCAACAGGAACCCCCGAGGAAGTGGTAAGAAACAAAGAGGTCATCGAAGCCTATATCGGCAAGGAGGTGAGCGCCATTGTATCTTGAAGTGAAAGATCTCACCGTTATGTACGACCGTGCAGTGGTATTAAACGGGGTGTGTCTCCAAGTAGATATGGGGGAAATGGTTAGCCTTGTAGGCCCGAACGGGGCGGGCAAGAGCACTCTGCTCAGTGCCATCGTTGGGCTAGTCAAATGGGAAAAAGATACCCTCAAGGGGACTGTGGCAGGCAGGATTACCCTCAAGGGAAGCGTGAGATTTAACGGAGAGGAATTAATCCGGGTTCCAGCCCACGATGTCGTTAAAAGAGGCCTTATTCTATGCCCTGAAAGGGGGCGGCCATTCAGGGAAATGACGGTTTTGGAAAATTTAAGAGCCGGGGCGTACCTGTCCAATGATAAAAGTCTGATAGCTGAAACACTGAATAAGGTTTTCAACCTGTTTCCGATATTAAAAAGCAGAGCAAGCCAAGTGTCCGGAACATTGTCCGGCGGAGAACGCACGATGCTTTCAATAGGTCGGTCGCTCATGTCTCAGGCCAAACTCCTTTTAATCGATGAACCGTCCGTCGGCCTCGCCCCGAAAGTCAAGGCGGACTTATTTGGCCGGATAAGGGATGTGCATCAACTGGGCATTACCATTCTCTTGGTCGAGCAAGATGTCGGTTTCGCCTTTGATCTTGCCTCCAGAAACTATGTCCTTTCCCGGGGAAAAGTAATCGCCGAGGGTACGGCTAAGGACCTTCTGGCGGATGAACTCATAAGAGAAACCTATCTCGGCCTATAAGCGCCATATCCGGAATATGGTTATATGGAGAAGGGCCATTTCTTGATGGAAAATATTTCTGAAGGCAAGTTTCGCTGTGAGCTGATTCAAGAGATGTAATTTATGGATTTTAATTTGACAGAAACGCAGACACAATTTCGTGTCGAAGTGCGTGAATTTTTAGAAATCGAATTGGCGAAGGGCGTTTATCCTACAGGCAACAACTGTTTTGTTCATCAATTTTCAAAGGATTTCTCCAAGCAAATTGCCAAGAAGTGGTGGATAGGACTGGCCTGGCCCAAGGAATACGGAGGAAAAGGACTGGGTTACTTGCCTCCGGCATCATTCCGCAAATTGCCGTCATCATGGGGCCGTGCCTTGGCGGA
>JAFDKD010000754.1 GCA_019307165.1 Deltaproteobacteria bacterium
ACGGTGTTGTCCGCGTCTCCCCTTTGACCGTCGCACAGGTGCAGCACGATCCGGGTCTGGTCCGCGTCGTGAAAGATCTCCGCGCCCGTGGTCCCGTCGTAGAGAAATTCGTAATAGTCGTTGGTGTCGTCATATTTCCAGAATGAATTGATGCTTTCATCCTTGGGCGCATAAATGGTCACGGTGGTGCAGGCGCCTTCGTCGATGTCGATGCTGTAGCTGAAAAACCCCAGGGGAAAGGTGAGTCCGCCGGGCGGCGTGCCGGGCGGCGGCACGGCCTGGACATCTTCGTTGAAGGATGCATTGTTCGCTTCATCCAGGCCCAGGGTCACGTAATCCCCGCTGTCGGCATGGAGCGAGGCCGCGCTGTTCTGCAGGTAGTCGGGCGTGCCGTTCTCGTCGCCGTCATAGGAGGGGTCGTCCCCGCCGGGGCCCGATTCCTCGGTGCTGGTCACGCCGTCCCCGTCGTCAAAGGCCTCGTCGATGTCCAGATTCAGCACCAGCAGATCATCGCTGTGATCGTTAGTGGGATTCGGGCTTTCTTTCAAAGGCGGCGGAAACCCGTCTCCATCCCTTGCGTTATTATTATCCCGGTCCCCGAAGAGAACCATGGTTCCGTCAGGGCCCCATTGGGGGGAGCAGTCGTCATAGTTCTCGGTAAGCTGGTGGTCCTCGGACCCGTCGCGGCTCACCATCCATAAGCTGATAAACTGGGTTGTCTTGAGTGTCGTTTCACTATCCTTCGTGTATATGATGTTTCCGGAGCCGGGGTCCCAGGACTTGGGCCCATCGATCCTGAATGAGTAGCTGTAGTCATCGATCGAGACGATATTCTGCGGGTCGGCTCCGTCCGGGTCCATGAGCGTGACCGTGGACAGGTATGTGGGGCTAGTTCGCGCCAGGCCAGGCGGAATAATTTCATGCTTTGTATAGGCGATCTTGCTGCCGTCTGGGCTCCAGAAGGCCCAGATGGAATCCAGGTTTTCCGAATCGGGCGTGAGTGCCTCGGGAGCGGCGCTTCCGTCGGGCTTGGTCCTGTAGATCACCGAATTGTGATATGTATCGCCTCGGCCGGTAAACAGCACCCACTGGGAGTCGGGGGACCAGCTGTGTTGGGGATCTATGGCATTGTAACTCTGGTAAATGCTCACATCCCCGCTGACTTTTCGCGGGTTCGTGCCGTCCGCGTCCATGACCCAGAGGGAGTAAGCGTAGGTAACCTCATAGGCCAGAAAGGCGATCATGGACCCGTCCGGGCTGATCTTGGGGAGTGCCTCATATTGAATGCAATCCACCCCCGTGCAGCCCCCACGGGCGCTGAGGGTCACTTCGCAAGGGTCGCCGAGGTGGACCTGGGCGAGGCTTTGCTGATTGGTTGCCTCCCCGCTTTCCACGAAGTCCATCTTCCAGATCTCGCGGCGATCAAAATCGTAACCACTCGGGTCCAAATCACCGCCTGGTTGGACGCAGTCTTCCTGGACCCAGCGCTGGAACACGATCTCGGTCCAGTCAGGCGTGAAGCCGGCGTTGGTGTCTTCCAGTGCGTTGCTGGTGAGGACGTTTCTGTCCGCCAGGGCATTGTCTCTCAGCTGACTGCTCAATGCCGCCGCATCAGAATCGCCCGGCTTGACCACGCAAATTTCGGCATTTATATCCGGAGAAGAGCTTTCCCCATTATAGTCGCACATGTACACCACCCACTGGCTGTCGTTTCGCCACGCGTCGGTGTAAAATGCCGGATTGGGGGGGTAATGACCCCGATTATCCCTGAATGGGTTGTCCGTGATCTGTTCGATATTCGTCACCCGGTCCGTATCGGCCACGCCCTCCTGCCCCCAATCATAGCCGCCGCCCAGGGCCGCTCCGGTGATCATAAATACCGCACAGAAAAACCAAGCCGCACACCATGTAAGCATCTTCATAGATCACCCCTCTTCAAGGTTGACAGCCGCCTTCAAATACGTCGAACCATAGCCGGACTAAATGAAAAATTCATTAGCTAATGAATTTGTGTCAATTTTCAATCACAAAACAAGCTGAATGTCAATATGAATTTTATTCGTTGCCCAGGCTTTTTTGCTGGGAATCCCTCAGCATTTCCATTGCCATGGCCAGGTTTCTTTGCGCGCCCACTAGCTCCGGATCAAGTTGCATGGCCTTTTTGAAGTGCGCCACAGCCTCCTCCAAACGGCCCACGCGCGCCAGCGTAACGCCCAGGTTGTTGTGGGTTTCGGCAAGGTCGGGCTCGATGCGAAGGGCGGCTTCGTAATAATCGATTGCATCGTTCAAGCGTCCCGACCGCATCATCATGTCGCCCACCTGGTTGTGCATGGCCGCGTCTTCCGGCTCCAGCAACAGATACGTTTCATAGGCCTCCAGGGCTTTCCCATGACTACCGGCCTTCACCAGGGCATCCCCGAGATGGCGGTACGCCTGCCCGTAGGACGGCTCCAACTCCACCGCTATCCTGTAATGTGCGATGGCCTCATCCGGTTTGTCCAGGCGTTCCAGCACCACCCCCAGATTGTGATGCGCCCCGGCGTATTCGGGCCTGAGCCGGATTGCCTCCCGGTAACCGGC
>JAFDKD010000755.1 GCA_019307165.1 Deltaproteobacteria bacterium
ATGGAGATCGGCAAAAGGCCGCGAAGCGGGGCCCAGTGCTGTGTACTGGGCGTGATGGGAATATCAGGGTGAAAAAATGGGCCTGTTCATTTTTTCATTCCGATATTCCCATCGTACCTTTGCCGATCTCATCCGTGCATATCCGTGATATCCGTGGTTAAATCTTCAACTTGACCTTTACTTTGCAGCCTCTTCGTCCTCGTGAAAGTAACCCATCATAATCCTGTTGATCCTGTAAATCCTGTCTGATTTCTTCTCTGTGCTCTCCGTGCCTTGTGGTGAATTTAAAATTCGAGCTATTTTTCGCTTAAAAACATCTCCTTCAGCTTATACTTCTCAACCTTGTGGGTGGGCGTTTCCGGCAGGGCGTCCACAAAGCGGATGTGTTTCGGCTGCATGTACCGGGGCATTTCCGTTTTGATCCAGTCTGCCAGCGCCTTCTCGGTCAACGGCTTGTCGGGCGTGGGCACCACATACACCACGATGTCGTCTTCAAGACCTTCGGCCGCGGGCACGGGAAAAGCCGCGCACACACTCACATCCGGATGCGCGTTGATCACGTCTTCCACCTGAAAGGAGGAGATGTTCTCGCCGCGGACCCGGATGAATCCCCCCATCCGGTCAACAAAGTAGAATATGCCTTCCTCGTCTTGATAAGCGCCGTCACCGGTATGAAACCACAGGTTTTGGAACACCTCGGCAGTGGCCTCGGGCCGGTTTAAATATTCGTCCAGCAATACACTGGGCAAGCGATTCCTCATGGCGATCTGCCCGTATTCCCCGGGGGCCAGCTTCTCATCATGTTCCCCGAGTATGGCGAGTTCGTGAAACATGCACGCCCTGCCCATAAATCCCTTTTTGATCTCCCCGTCTCCGAGGACGATCGGCAGCCCCAGTTCCGCCGCCACGTCAACGACTTCCTGCTTGGTATACCCCTTTCGAAAGGGCTCCGGGGTCCACTTCTCCTCGCCCGATTCGTCGATAATCGCCGCGCACGCATAGCCGAATTCCGTTGCGCCATATCCCACGTTCACGAAATCGATGCCGAATCTCTCGGCGAACCGGTGGTGATACTCCGGCAGCGGCTGCATGTGAACCCGGTTGAGGGTGTTGTCGCGGTCATCCGGCCCGGGGTCCGGCTGGAGCAGCCGGGGCATCATCACGTCCAGCAGCAGGCAGTAGCTGCCCCCGCTGATCTTGATGCGATTCCAGAAATCGGCCGGACTGAACCGGTCCCATACGGCCACGGTGCATCCCCGCCATGCGGCCCGGCCCACCAGGGCAAAGGCCCCGCCGATGTGATAAAGGGGCAGGTCGCAATAGACCACGTCGTCCGGGTGGAGCATTTTGGTCCCGTAATAGCAGTAGTTTTGGAGCCAACGGTAGGATTGGACCACGCCCTTGGGCGGCCCCGTGGTGCCCGACGTGTACACGATGTTGGCCGTGTCCCAGTAATTCACCTTCACATCCGGGTTGGAACGGTCTCCGCTCAGTAGTTCCGCGAGCAGGGTCTGCTTGAAAGACGCATTCAGTTTGAGGTTCGCCTCGTCTTCGCGGTAATCGTGTTCATCCCTTTTCGGGAGATGGATGACAACCGGCAGGTCTTCGATCTCCGACTTGATCTGGTTCAGGATCGGTTCGCGACCGCTTTCCGTGATCAGGAGCTTGGGCCGGGTGTCGTTGATCTGGTAAGAGAGCAGACGTCCCTGATAAAGGAAATTAATGGGACAGAAAACCGCGCCGATTTTCCACAGGCCGTACATGGACAGCGTGGTGACCAGGGGGTTTTTCAGAAACAGGGAAACCCGGTCCCCCTTGCCCACCCCCATGGACCGAAAATTATTCGCCATGCAGTTGGCAAGTCCGTTGAATTCGCCGTAGGTCAGCGTTCGGTCTTCTTCGCCGTAGTAGAAAAAGGGCTTGTCCGGCGTGGTCTCGGCCCACGCCTTTACCTGGTCGACCAGCAGGCCCATTTGATCGAGTTTGTTTTCGAGTTCCTTGGAATTCATAGGATAATGTCCTCTTGTGTAACTTCGTAGGGTTCAAAGGTTCAGGGTTCAGGGTTGCGGGTTGCTTTGCAGTCTCCCCCCTTTGCAAAGGGGGGCCGGGGGGGATTTAATACCGTTGGCAAATCCCCCTTTGCAAAGGGGAGCCTGTCCGCCGCTTTCCGGCGGAACTTAACCGAGTCTATGGCTATTGCCCTTTTCTTGAAGTTACCCGATCGATTAGACTTGAATGGGTTTAAAAGCAATAATTATAGACCTTTTTTGCCATTTCAATCTGCACTTTGGAATTCACTGCAAGTGGTATCATGAAACCAGTGAAAAGCTGCCATTTTATTTACCCTTCGGGAAAGCCCGCCAGAGGCGGGCGTTCAGTTTCTTTAAGAAACCGTGATCGCTCATCCAGTTGGTGATCAGGTGTCCGAACCAGCTGATCCGATGAGTTATGACAATCGAATCAATGTCATTTCTCTGTGAGCTTGAACGGCCCCGGGTGAAGCTGAGGGGAAGCCCCGCCGGAGCGGGGCAGGCAGGCGAGAACATACCATATCGTTTGAAACCGAACCGGATTAAGGCCATATCGTTTGAAACCGAACCGGATTAAGGCCCGAACATGGTGGTCGGCAGAAACAGGGTGATTTGCGGGAAAGTAATCAAGATGGCCAGCGTTATGATATCCATGACCACAAACCAGGCAATCCCTCGAAAAATCGTTTCAAGGGGGACCTCGTCCCCTACCACGCCCTTGATCACATACACATTCAGGCCCACCGGCGGCGTAATCAGACCGATCTCCAGGTACTTGATCATGATGATGCCGAACCATATGAGATTGAAACCCAGCCCCTCCATCACGGGAAACACCACGGGCAGGGTCAGGAGCATCACGCCCACCGGATCAAGAAACATACCCAGAAACACATAGACGATGGACAAACCCGTAAGAATCAACATCGGGTGGACTTCCATGGTGAGGATATACTCGCAGATCACATTGGGCAGGTCGCTGATCCCCATAAACTTTGTAAACAGCGATGCGCCCAGGGCGATGGTAAATATCTGCGACGTGCTTCTCGCGGTGTCGCTGAGCGATTCCTTGAAGTTGGTCCAGTTCAGCTTCCCGGAAAACAACGCAATCATAAAAGCCCCGGTGGCGCCTACCCCTCCGGCCTCCGTGGGGGTAAACATGCCGAGGTAGATCCCGCCTATCACCAGCACGAACAGCATCAGGATGCCCCATGTCCCTTTCAGGGAAACGAACCGCTTTTTCCAGGTGATCTCCTCGTCGAAAGAGGGACACAGACCCGGGTTTCTCACGGCCCGGACATATATCATCCCCATGTAAATAAGCGCCGACAAAATACCGGGGATGAATCCGCCCACCAGCAGGGCGCCGATGGAGGTTTCCGTCATGGCGCCGAAGAGAATGAGGAGAATGCTCGGAGGGATAAGAGAACCGATGGTCCCCGCCGCTGCCACGCAGCCGGTGGCAAGCCCGCGATCATACTTGTAGCGGATCATTTCCGGGATGGCGACCCGGCCCATCATGGCCGCTGTGGCCAGACTCGAACCGCATGCCGCCGCAAACACGGAACACCCGGCCACCGAAGCGATAGCCAGCCCTCCCTTGATACGCGACAACCAGATGCGGGCCGTGTGGTAAATGTCCGTGGTCAGCCCCGCATGGTGGGCCAGATATCCCATGAGAAGAAAAAGCGGCACCGTGGTCAAGACGAAGTTGGCAATGAACTCGTAGGGGACAAGTCCGACAAGGCCCGCGGTGGGCCGCCACCCCATGAGGAAGTAGTACCCCCCGGCGCCGACGATTGCCAGGGCGAAGGCGACATGCACCCTGAAAGCAATGAGAACAAGCAATACGATGATTCCGATAAGTCCGACAACCCAGGCTTCCACGTCCCCTCCTTATTCCGCTGATGAGCTTACCCCTTAGTTGCATAAACCAAATGGCAACATGGGTTAAAACCAATAATTGCAGACCTCTTCCCTTATTTCACCCCGCATTTTTGAAATTCACTGCAAAAGGGCCGGCGGTGAGTGAGTCTCCTCCCGCAGAGCTCCGCTTCGCTACGATCCATCCTCCGTAGCAGGCTACTGCGGAGGACCGGCCGGCATCAGGATGCCCCCACGAAGGGGGCTCGGATTTCAACCTATGAATCAAACTGAAGTCGAATACAACCGAAGTCGTTTTCTTAAACGTCCAGATGCAATACGTACTCTGTCATTCCCCGCCAAAAAGCGGCGGGATCTTCGACCCGCGCAGGCGGCTTAAACGTCCAGATGCAATACGTACTCTGTCATTCCCCGCCAAAAAGCGGCGGGATCTTCGACCCGCGCAGGCGGGAATCCAGTCAGAATATAGAACCTGGATCCCCGCTTGCACGAGGACGGTGCCTGGTTCCCCGCCGGAGTCTATCCCGCACTAGATGCGGGACCTGGATGACGCAAAGGGAGTTTGAACCGGAATATGAAACAAATTACTTGGACCCCCATTTCGGCATACGTTCAAACACATATCTTTTATTCGAGGCGTCCCGTA
>JAFDKD010000756.1 GCA_019307165.1 Deltaproteobacteria bacterium
GCATACATCCCTTAGCCGGCAAACCGGCCCCCCGCGACATGCTTGTGAACATACCGAGACTGATCTCCGCATATTATACGGGAAGACCGGATGTGTCCGATCCTGCCCAGCGGGTCGCCTTCGGCACGTCGGGACATCGGGGATCGTCCCTGAAGAACAGCTTCAACGAGCACCATATCCTGGCGGTCAGCCAGGCCATCTGCGAGTATCGCATGTCGCGCGGCATAAAAGGCCCCCTCTTTATGGGCATGGATACCCATGCACTCTCCGAACCGGCCATGGCCACCGCCATTGAGGTGTTCGCAGCAAACGGCGTCATCACCAAGATACAGAAAGGGCCCGGCTACACGCCCACGCCGGTGATCTCCCATGCGATCCTGACCCATAACCGCGACCATAGCGCACCCCGCGCGGACGGGGTGGTCATCACCCCATCCCACAATCCCCCGCAGGACGGCGGGTTCAAATACAATCCCCCCGGAGGGGGGCCGGCGGACACGGAGACCACGCGGCAGATCCAGGACCGGGCCAACGAATTGATCGCGGACGGACTGAAAGACGTCAGGCGGACGCCCCTTGAAAAGGCCCTCAAGGCCGATACGACGCAAGACCACGATTATGTTCGGCCGTACGTCACCGACCTGGCGCATGTGGTTGACTTGCAAGCCGTGGCCGATGCGGGCCTTACCATAGGCGTTGATCCGATGGGCGGCGCGGCCCTCGACTACTGGGATATCATTGCGGAAGATTACGGGTTGGCCATGGAGATGGTCAATCGCAGCGTCGATCCCACGTTCTCGTTCATGACGCTTGACAAGGACGGCGAAATTCGAATGGACTGCTCGTCGCCCTATGCCATGGCCGGCCTTGTCCAAATGAAAGACAAGTTCGATATCGCCTTTGGAAACGACACGGACGGGGACCGCCACGGCATTGTGACCAAAACAGGCGGGCTGATGAACCCCAATCATTACCTGTCTGCGGCCATCTGGCACCTTTTCCAAAACAGGCCCGGTTGGCGGGCGGATGCGGCCGTGGGCAAGACCCTCGTTTCCAGTTCCATGATCGATCGGGTGGCCGCGCACCTGGGGCGGGACCTTGCCGAGGTGCCGGTGGGTTTCAAGTGGTTTGTGGCGGGATTGCTGGACGGGTCTTACGGATTCGGCTGCGAGGAGAGCGCCGGGGCGGCATTCCTGAGAAATGACGGGAGCGTGTGGACAACGGACAAGGACGGCATCATCATGGGGCTGCTTGCCGCGGAAATCATCGGAAGGACGGGAAAGGACCCGGCCCGAATCTACAGCGACCTGGAAGACCGGTTCGGAAGTCCCCAGTACGAGCGGGTTGACGCCCCGGCCTCGCCGGAGCAGAAGGCTGCGCTCCGACAACTCACGCCCGAAGCGGTAACCGCACAAAACCTGGCCGGGGAAAAGATCGTTGCCAGACTCACCCACGCCCCGGCAAACGGCGCGCCCATCGGCGGATTGAAGGTCGTGGCGGAGAGCGGGTGGTTTGCGGCCAGGCCTTCGGGGACCGAAGACATCTACAAAATATATGCCGAGAGCTTCAAGGGCGAGGCGCACCTGAAACAACTCTTGGAAGAGGCCCGGTCTATCGTCCGTGGCGCATTTGAAGCCATGGGGGTGTGAGCTTGGTAGTTTTCAGGCGCGGTCCCGGAAAAGGACGAAATCAGGAGGTGGCAATGAAAGACGTATTGAGAACACCGGAAGAGCGCTTTGAAAACCTTCCCGGGTACCCGTTTTCAGGCAACTACATTGAGGACCTCCCCGGATACGAGGGCCTTCGCATGCACTATGCGGATGAAGGACCGGATGACGCTGAAGGCGTCTTCCTGTGCCTTCACGGCCAGCCCACCTGGAGCTACCTCTACCGGAAGATGATTCCGGTGTTCACCGGGGCGGGGTATCGGGCCGTTGCACCCGACATGTTCGGATTCGGGCGTTCCGACAAACCCATGGCCGACGAGATCTATACCTTCGACTTCCATCGAAATGCGCTCATGGCCTTGATCGAGCGGCTGGACCTGAAGAACATGACCTTGGTCTGCCAGGACTGGGGCGGGCTACTGGGCCTGACTATCCCCATGGACATGCCGGAGCGGTTTTCCCGATTGCTGGTCATGAACACGGCACTGGGCGCCGGCGACGTGCCCCTGTCCGAAGGCTTCGTGGCCTGGCGGGAATGGAACAACCAAAACCCCGACATGGCCGTGGGAGATTTGCTGGGCCGCGCCTGCCCCCATTTAACGCAGGAGGAACGGGCCGCCTATGATGCCCCGTTTCCCGATGCCGGGTACAAGGGAGGCGTCCGCCGGTTTCCCAACATGGTCCCGGACAACCCCCACGCCCCGGGCGCCGAACTGTCGCAGCGGGCGCGCGACTGGCTCGGAAATGAATGGGCCGGCAAGACGTTCATGGCCATCGGCATGAAAGATCCGGTGCTCGGGCCCCCTGTGATGCTTGCCCTTAAGAAAATCATCCGCGGTTGCCCGGAGCCCTATGAGGTTGAAGATGCCGGCCACTTTGTGCAGGAGTGGGGGGATGTGGTGGCGACCAGGGC
>JAFDKD010000757.1 GCA_019307165.1 Deltaproteobacteria bacterium
ATGGGTGGCTTATTTAATTTCTTATCTTTTCTTTTGGTCTAACAATGGCTGTTGGCAAAGATTGGCGGTTTTAAGACGCCTGTGTTACCACATCGCTGGGGAATAAAGTGTGGAGTTGATCACGATGATGGACAAAATCAAAGCTTGGTGGGCCTTGGATGAGGCCGAGGAAATGGCCAGTGCGGACAACCCGTTCGCACCCTTGAAGAAAGAGCAGAAGCAGGATACGTTTCCCATGCTCACCCTTGCCTTCGGCTGGGGATTTCTCATTACAGGCCTTATGACAGGGGGTGCCCTGGGGGCCGGTCTTCCCTTTTGGCCGGATCTTGTCGCCGCGTCGTTTCTGGGCAACTTTGTGAACTTTGTTGTTGGCGCTCTCGTGGGCTACATGGGCTTCAAGACCGCCTGCAACTCCGGATTGCTGTACCGCTTCGTGTACGGCCGCGTGGGGGTTTATCTCCCGGTTCTGTTCCTCTCTCTGCTCATCATAGGGTGGCACGCCGTCCTTGTCGGGGCCTTTGGTTTCGCTTGGGCCCAGTCCTTTGACAGCGTCATGTTTTACGTTGTAGCCATCCTGGGCGGTATCCTGTTCACCATCACCACCTATTTTGGCGTCAAAGGCATAGAAAAGGTCAGCGTGCCTTCCGTGGCTGTCTTGGTATTGGTGGGCCTCTATGCCGCCTACACTAACATCGCCCAGGCCGGCGGCATGGACGGTTTCCTGCGGATGTCGGAAGAAATTGCCGCGAAGACGCCTATCACGTTTGTCAAAGCCATAAATCTGGTGATCGGTTCGTGGATCGTCGGTGCCATTGTTATGGCGGAATATACGCGTTTCGCCAAAAAGGCATGGGTGGCTCTCGCGATTCCGTTCATCGTGTTAATCATCTCCCAATGGTTCCTGCAAATCGTGGGTTCTATGGGCGGAATCGTGTCCGGAACAGCCGATTTCACCACCTACATGCTGCAGCAAGGGTTCGTCATTGGTGGCATCGGCCTGATCGGTATGAGCCTGGCGTTGTGGACCAGCGGAGACGCAAATTTATATTTGCCAGTGATTCAGACCTCCAGCGTTCTGCGCCGGCCCAAGCGGGTGATGGTGGTGATCTGCGGTGCCATCGGTACGGTATTAGGCCTGGGGTTATATCAGCATTTCATCGCCTGGATCGACACACTGGCCAGCATCGTCCCGCCTTTGATTGGGCCTGTGATCGTGGACTATTACCTTTGCCACCGCACGGAATACGATTTCGCCCACTCGAACCAGCTCCACAGTTGGAACGTAACCGCAGTTGTTGCCTATTTCGTTGGCGTAATTAGCACGTTTTATGCGCCGGATTGGATTGTGGCGTCGTTGCTTGGATTGGTCGTCTCTATGGTCGTTTATGCCGTCGCGTATTACGGTGCAGCAGTTTTCAATTACAGACTGGGATACGCCAAAATAAATAATAAAGAACGCGGCCCGGCGGAATAACGACACCTCCTATATTAGGGGAAGCGCGCTCACTCCTGCGGGATGTCTTTCTTTATGAGTTGTGAGGGCGATCAGTAACCGAATCGTTGTGTTGAAGATGAATCTTTGCCTTCTCCGGGCGAATATACCGTCCATTTCTAAATAAAGACGGTTCACTAGTGGAGTTTTATGGGCGGGCTGATTTTGCTAATTTATACGGGGGATGAGGAGCGGACAGTCTAAGCAGCCCATGCTCTTTATTATTACCTGAATTTTGCACCAGGTATCGTAGCGAGACGCTGAAACCCTTGTGTTTAAAGCGCAGTTGGAGTGGTTTTGACCCGCAGGCATAGTACCACTATGGTTAGGATCAAAATCGCGAAACAAGCTTTAAAATTAAGGGGCTTCAAGCCGCAGTAGATGGCTGGCGCAAAATTCAGGTATTAATTTTCAAAGTTGTATCCCTTCAACTTCCGATGGAGGGTGGCGCGTCCAATTCCCAGTATTTTGGCTGCCTTCCTTTTGTTTCCCCGAGTGAAATTTAGCGTGGTTTTGATTGCCTCTCTTTCAATCTCAAACAAGCTTCTATTGAAATTGTGTTTTGAGAAGAGCTCTTTCCCCTGATCGATATGCTTAAAGAAGCTGCTCAGATGTTCTTCATTAAGGGTTTCGCTTTCCATTACGGTTATAGCGTGGTAAACAGCATTTTTTAATTCTCTTATGTTTCCGGGCCAGTCATAGGTCATGAGCTTATGGTAAAATCCGGCAGCAACGCTCCTCACCACTTTGTTGAGGGTAAGGCTTATCTGTTTAACGAAAAAGTCAACCAGCTCCGGGATATCTTCTTTCCTTTCTCTCAAGGGAGGCAAGGTCATCCGAAAAACATTGAGACGATAAAAAAGCTCCCGCCTGAATCTCCCCTTTCGCACTTCATCAGTTATATCCTTATTAGTGGCAGCGACGACCCTGACGTCCACCTTAATTTCGCCACGGCTTCCCACGCGCTCAATTGTTTTCTCTTCTAATACCCTCAGGAGTTTGACCTGCATGTCCAAAGGCATCTCAGCAATTTCATCCAGGAAAATCGTCCCTTTATCGGCCAATTCAAATTTACCGATGTGGGTGC
>JAFDKD010000758.1 GCA_019307165.1 Deltaproteobacteria bacterium
CATGAAGGCGCTCTACTTCGATGGAGACCACGGCGAAAACATCAGATCGGAAGAAATCCCGGCCGAACTGCTCGATGAGGCAATGAACCGGCGGGAGGAACTGCTGGATGCGGCATCCATGTTCTCGGACGACCTTATGGAGGCCGTATTGGAAGAAGAGGTCACCGAGGATTTGATTTATCAGGCCGTTCGCGCGGGGACCCTGGCCCGCAGTCTGACGCCGGTATTTCTGGGGTCCGCTTACAAGAACATCGGCGTTCAGGTGGTCCTCGACGGCGTAAACCGATACCTGCCGTCGCCCGACGAGGTGCAGAACACGGCACTGGATCTGGACAGGCAGGAGCTGGAAACGCCTCTCAGGATCGATCCCGAAGCGCCCATGGTCTCCCTGGCATTCAAGCTTGAGGTGACCCCGTACGGCCAGCTTACGTATCTGCGTGTTTACCAGGGTTCCCTGAAAAAGGGCGATGACCTGATCATTACCCGCTCCCGGAAAAAGATAAAGGTCGGTCGGCTGGTGAGGATGCACGCCGACGAAATGGAGGATGTACCAGGCGCAGTTGCGGGGGACATTGTGGCCCTTTTCGGCGTGGAGTGCTATTCAGGAGACACATTCACGGACGGCACGGTCAATTACAGCATGTCCAGCATGTTCGTGCCCGAGCCGGTCATCTCTCTTTCCGTCACCCCGGTCGATCACAAATCCCAAAACAACATGTCCAAGGCCTTGAACCGGTTTACCAGGGAAGACCCTACATTTCGCACCCATGTGGACGGGGAGTCCGGAGAGACCATCATATCGGGCATGGGGGAACTGCATCTGGATGTCTATGTGGAGCGTATGAAGCGTGAGTTCAGTGCGGACGTGGCCACGGGAATGCCCCAGGTGGCATATCGTGAAGCCATCACCAGGCAGGTGGATTTCGATTATATCCACAAGAAACAGACAGGCGGCGCCGGCCAGTTCGGGCGTGTGGCCGGGTTCATGCAGCCGTCCGAGGATGACGCATATGAATTCGACAACCAGGTGAAGGGAGGGGCCATTCCCACGGAATACCTGCCCGCCGTGGATAAGGGATTCCAGTCCTGCCTGGCGAAAGGGCCGATGTTGGGGTTTCCGGTTGTGGGTATGAAGGTGACGGTAAACGATGGTAAATCCCACAGTGTGGATTCATCTGAAATGGCCTTTACCCATGCTGCCGTGGGCGCCTTCAAACAGGCCTACAAGAAGGCCCGTCCGGTCATTCTCGAACCCGTCATGAGGGTGTCTATCGAGGGGCCGTCGGAGTACCAGGGCGCCGTCATGTCATCCATCAACCAGCGGAGGGGGCTCATTACCAGTTCTACGGAAGACGGCATGTTCACCGCCATCGAAGCGGAGGTGCCTCTGGCGGAAATGTTCGGGTACGCCACGGTCCTTCGTTCCCTCACCCAGGGGAAGGCGGAGTTCACCATGGAGTTTTCACGTTACGCCCGAGTCCCCGAGTCTCTGGCGGAGGAACTCAAAAAGGAATTCAGCCAAACGTCCAAAGGGGGTAGAAAATCATGAAAGACTTCACGGGTGTCAGCCCGCTCAGGGTGTTGGAAAAATCAAGCCGCAAGGCGTTGGGGGCGGGAAATCTGGGCGTCCTCATCGCGCGCGCGGGGGTCGGAAAAACCGCTTGCCTGATTCATATTGCTTTTGACAAGATTTTCAGGAAGGAAAAACTGGTCCACGTCTCCCTGGGGGAAGGTCCGGAAAAGGTGATTTCCTATTATAATGTCATCTATTCTGACCTTGTGAAGGCGCTCAACATCGAGGAAGATACCGAGTCCCGTCTTATGATCGACCGAAACCGGATGATTCTCGCCTATATGAACCAGAGTTTCGACCTGGAACGCCTCTCCGCAAACCTCAAAAACCTGGCAGGCAATATGGACTTTAAACCGAATGCCCTCATCGTGGACGGGCTGGATTTTGAGACGGCGCAGCGCTCACTGATTGATGGGTTTAAGGATCTGGCCGTTGACGAGGGGATGGAAATATGGTTTTCAGCTCTCTCCCACCGGCATATCGTTCAGGTCAACGACCGGGGAATTCCCTTTCCCTGCCATGAACTGGACGATTTGTTCAGCCTCATAGTCCAACTGGTTCCTGAACGTGAGGGTATTTTCCTCAAGCTCTTGAAAGACCACGACAACCCCAGCATCCGGGAAACGGGCGTAATGCTGGACCCGAATACGTTTCTGGCGATGGAACAGTGAACAATGAACAGTGAACAGTGAACAGTGAAAATTGAAGATTGTTCAAGGTTCAGGGGTTCAAGGTTTTTCGTCGGGGGTCGGTTTTAGATGAACACCTGACCACCGACAACAAACAACAAATGGCCGGCTAAATCAGCCCAACCCCCAACCAGGAAAAGCTCATAGCTCATAGCTTACAGCTGATAGCCCTGTAACGACAGACAACTGATTATTGACAACGAATGGCCGACGAACTCGGCTGAACCCGCAACCCGCAACCCGCAACCCGCCTCCCCTTTCCCAAGTCTTGCCAAATTTCCATTCAGTATGTTAAACCTTCAAGCCTGCTCC
>JAFDKD010000759.1 GCA_019307165.1 Deltaproteobacteria bacterium
ACCTGGCAAAGCCGCTTGTCACGCCCCGTGCGGGGCACGGGCCGCGCCAACCGTCTTCGCAGCTGAAGCCAACGTTCGACGACAGGACAGTATGTATTTGCAATGATAATCGTTTCAACTCGTCATGGAGACTAAGAATATGAAAATGGCTATACTAGGAGCAGGGAACGGTGGTTGCTCGGTGGCATTCGACTGCGCAACACACGGACATCATGTCAGTCTTTTCGATTTTGAAGCATTTCCCGATAACATCAGACATATTCAAGAGAACAGCGGCATCCATGCCGAAGGTGAACTTAAAGGATTCGGTGCCATTGCATATGCCGGACATGACATCGAACAGGCGATAAATGGAGCCGCTGTTATTTTCGTGGTTGGCCCTGCCTACAGCACCAGGCCCTTCGCCGAAGCCTGCAAGCCATATCTTCAGAAGGGTCAGATTGTCATTGTCTGCCCAAGTTCTTGCGGTGGCGCTCTTGATTTCAAGAACGGCGCGGGATTGGCCGTACGAGATGAAGACATCATTGTTGCAGAGACGTCCACGCTTCCGTATGCCGTCCGAATCTCAGGACCAGGCAAGATACGAGTCTTCCTAAAGCTCAAGAAGGGACTTCTCCTTGCCGCCGCGCCGGCAAGCAGCACCGCTCAAGCGTTGGGCAGTATCCAAGATATCTATCCGGCTATGGCCGCCGCAAAGAACGTTCTCCAGACGAGCCTGCAAAATGGTAATCCGGTGATTCATCCAACCATTACCCTGTTGAACACAGCTTTGATCGAGCGCACGGGCGGTGATTTCCACTTTTACGAAGAAGGCGTGACGCCAGCCGTCGGCCGGCTAATCAAGGCGGTTGATCAAGAACGTATTGCCATTGGGAGGGCATTGGGCGTAGAAGTAATTCCTGATCCCGAATTGGGATACGTCCAGGGGTATATGAAAGAACCCACCTACGATAAGGGCTATTCCGAAGCCCCGGGATTCAAGGGGATCAAGGCTCAGAGCAAGCTGGACTACAGGTACTTCAACGAAGATGTTGGGTACGGTCTGGTGTTCTTGCAGAAACTCGGAGAACAAGTTGATGTGGATACCCCATGCATCGTTGCCATCATCCGGTTGGTTTCCCTGTTGATGGAGCGGGATTACCTTGCTGAAGCCAAACGCACGATGGAATCGCTCGGATTGTCAGGATACACAGCGGAAGAATTGGAGCAGCTATTGAGTTGAAGGATAGAGGGTGTCTCAACTATGGTGGAGCGTCGCCGAACAATGGCATTAACCTGACAAACCCTTTGTCACGGCCTTTGCGTGGCATGTTCTGAAGATAAATGAAAGTGCATAGCTGGCAAAGCCCGCGCCAATTCCGGCAAGCCGGAACCGGGCATGTAGGTTATGCTAGCCATTAGGCTCAATAGGAGGAGGAGAATGGTGAAGAATATGATTAAGATTACTTTTGTGAATACGGTCATTATTTTTACCGTACTTTTCTTATCGGCCTGTGGTGGTGAGGACAGCACTGCCCCTGAAGATGATTGTTTTGGTGAACACCTTTTCGGACCTGAAGGCGGGACGATAGAGGTCACGGATCCCGACAACGTATTTTATGGATTGCGTATCGTCATCCCGAAAGGTGCCCTTGATGAATGCCGGGCTATGTCTGTCGATGAAGGTTTCATAAAGGATCTTCCGAATGGATGCTGGGCATGGCCACACTGGAGTACGCATGCAAGACTGGCAGCAGGCGGGGGAGAAGAACCCTATGACCTTGAATTGGAGTTCTATTTCCCGGTGTCGGGCATGAACGTCGAAGAAGGAGAATCCCCCTGCGCGTTCGGTTATGACGGAAGGACCGAGGAATGGATCATCATCCTGCCCGACAGCATCGACGGCAGCATGATGATGGTCAATACGACCTATCTCGATTACTGGACGTGGGGAAAGATAGACCTCGATGCTGTATCTTCCGAGAACCTGGTCGGGGCGATGAGAAAGAAGTACGGTGACCATACGTGGGATTCGGTCATCAGCGGCATCACTGAAGCCATCAGTATCCTCGAGACATTATACGTCGACCAGTCCTGCGCCACCTGGACGAGGGTGCTCGATGATGATCTTCCCCCTCTGATACAGTCAAGAAGAGACCTGCTCGTATCATACCAGTCTCAAATAGGTCAATGCGGGACCTGTGATCTGTTTTCATTGGATTTTGGATTGGAACTCTCACAGTATGCACTGGCTAAAACCGTGATACTGACTGCGGATCTCTGGGATCTGTTTTTTTTTTTTTTTTCGGGTTTTATGCCCTTCGTGGATAAAGTGGAATTTGGAATAGCAGTTCAGAGATACATAGCGCTCTCCTTTATTGAGAACCAGGCCAAGTTCTGCGACTACTCCTGCGTCACGGAAGAACTCGGATTAAGCGTTTATTCTACATATGCGGTGCATCATGTCTATCTTGTCACGTACTACATAGTCAGTTTAGCTATCGATAATGACTACTGGGTGACTTGTCCATAGATAAGAATACCGCTACTTGCTGCAACATCTATTACGGCTTATTATAGTAGCGAGAGGGTAA
>JAFDKD010000760.1 GCA_019307165.1 Deltaproteobacteria bacterium
AATTCAGGATCTGACAAAAGACCTCGATTGTGATATTCTATTAAGCGAACAAACCGTGAAAAGGGTGGAACGAGCTTTCAAGTTGAAAAAAGAACCGCCCCAGCGGGTAAAAGGATATGACAGCAAGGTTGTGGTATATCAACTCATTGCCTGAACAGAAACTGACCGGGTTTTTCAACCGAATTGCGAGATGGATCACCAAACAATGAAACGCGGGCTCAGGTATGGCACGCTTATGGGCTGTGCCATTGCCTTTATCGCCTGCCTGCTTATGCTATCGTCATGCGTCACCACCGGCCCGGCCCCGGAGGTTGAAGAGCCGCCGGTAAAGGCTCCCCCGAAACCAACGGTGTTTCGATCGGAAGACTATGTGGTCGTCCAGCTGAAAGGCGGGGAAACTCCCGAAATACTTGCGGAAAAATTCCTTGGAGATGCGGGCAAATCCTGGGTGATAGAGGATGCCAACACGGGGACGTCCTTCAGAAAAAACCAACGGATCATTATTCCCCTGAAGGATGAAAACATCGGGGGCTTAAGTGCCGACGGGTATCAGGCGGTCCCCATCCTCTGCTACCACCAGTTTGCGGATGCATGCAAATCCAAAATGTGCATGCCGTCCGATGTATTCGATCGGCAGATGAAAGATTACCTTCAGTCAGTTGCTGGACTTTCTCAATTACCGCCGCCCCATTCCGAAAAAAGCCGTTCTGATTACCATTGACGACGGCTATCGTTCCGTATACACCCATGCGTATCCCATACTCAAGAAATACGGTTTCCCCGTCACCCTGTTCATCTATACGGATTTTGCCGGCGTGGGCCGACTCGCATGCACTTGGGATCAACTCAGGGAGATGAAAGCGGGTGGGATAGAAATCGGCTCCCACAGTCTCTCCCATGCGGATCTCACCAAAAAACGTAAAGGTGAGACAACAAACGCGTATCTTGAAAGGGTAAGAAAAGAACTTATCCTTTCCAAAAAGATCATTGACGAAAAAATTCATCAGGACACGCGAATATTTGCGTTTCCTTATGGCAGATATAACAAAACCGTAATGAACATGGCCCGGAAAGCCGGCTACGATCTGGCGGTGTCCGTTAAACGAGGCGGGAACCCGTTTTTCAGCGAACCTCTGGCTCTAAAACGAGATCAAATCCTTAAAAGAGATATAAAAACATTCACGTCCAGGCTGAACACCTTTTATAAACTGTCATTAAGGTGATGTGATGAAAAATGGAATCCGTTACATTCTCTTTGCAATTGGTGTTTTAATAGTCTTAGGCGGCTGCGCGGCTACGGGGGAGAAGCCGGCCGGTGATAAGACAACGGCCGCAGATGCCGAGGGTTACCTCCGGTCGGCCCAGGACTTTGAAAAAAAAGGGGATTTGGTCAATGCCCTGAAGCAATACAAGCTGGCCAGGACCGTGGATCAGGACAGTCAGGCGGCCAATGACGGCATTCGCCGCGTCAAAAAGGCCCTCCGGGTTTCAGCCGAAAAACACTATGCCAGTGGCCTCGGCCTCCACAAGCAGGGCAAGTATGGGGAGGCCCGTCAGGAATTCCTGAAGACACTCAGGCTTCGGCCGGATCACAAGGGCGCCGCCGAAATGCTGACCACAAAAAAGCGTACGTACAAAGTCAAGCGTTATGTGGTTCATGTCCTGCAGCCGGGAGAAAGCATCTCTATCCTGGCAAAAAAGTATTACGGCGATTATCACAAATTCCCGATCATCGCCCAGTACAACAAAATGAAGGATGCCACGAAGGTGTTTCCGGGGCAGGAAATCAAGGTCCCGGAAGTAGAGGGGCTTCCCTTTCATGTGGAGAAAACATCCGTTAAAACGGAAGAGGTCGCGCCCGGTGCGGCGGCCGCCTCCGCGCCGGAACCCGATATGCTGCTCGAGGTGGAGGAGAAGGAATTTGTCGGGGAAGGTGAAGTGCCGGATGCCGGCGAAGAGGAAGGGGCGCCGGCGGCCTATACTGAAGCGGTTGAAGAAACAGCCCCATCCGCCGAAGAGGAAGAGGAACCGGTTGATCAAGTGGCCATCTATCGGGACGCCGGGATCGACCTCTACAAGGAAAAGAATTACGATGCCGCCTTGATTGAATTCGACAAGGTGCTGATCGAGAACCCGGATGATATGATCGCCCTGGAGTATGCCTATAAGGCCAGTTTCGAATACGCCATGGAACTGCTCAATAATAAGGACTACCTGTCCGCAAGGGACGGCTTCGCCGGGGCGCTCAAATACAATAATGATTGCCGGAAATGCCACAACTATATCAAGCATTGTGAGAAAACCTACAAAGAGATCCACTATAAGCGGGGCATGCAGTATTTTGACAAGGAGAAGCTGGAGGAGGCGATCTACGAGTGGATGCTGGTCAGCACCGAAGACCCCGACTATAAAAAAGTGAACTACCTGATCAAAAAGGCCGAGATCATCCTCAAGAAGGTTGAAGAACTGAAAGGCAAATAGATACCGACATGAGAACGGCACGTCCATGCCGTTCTCATGTCATGTAATAAGCCCCCCGCAACTACCAGGCCCCTTCCGCCGCGGGGTGGGATTTCATACCCCGCACCGCCAAAAAAACCGGCAGCGAAATGCCTCTTTGTGGCGACATGCGAAATGCAGCCCATAAGGCCCCGCCCCCATGGCTCAAGAGGAGACGATGCCTGATCCGGACCATTTGATTTTCGCCGGTGCCATTGGTTTACTGCTTGGGTTTCTCTCGTTTCTTTTCTTTCTGTATCGCCGCATCCGTAGTTTTCTCCGTATAAGACAGAAAAACACCTCGCCCCTGCCCGGTATTCCGGCAAGCCTGCGCAATCTAACCCTGATCATGTTCTGGACGTCATTCTGGGGGGTGTTGCTATTTGCAGGGGCCTTTCTTCAGAGCTATCGGGCCTTCACCCATGAACTGCCCGTGGCTGAAATTCTTGTTCGCCCCATGGGGGAAACGGCACGCGCTCCCATGATTTTTGTTCGCTTTTCCACTTTTTCCCCCGAACTTCACCGGTACTTCCTGGTTAGGGGAAATCAATGGGTGCTTGAAGGGGACATCCTCA
>JAFDKD010000761.1 GCA_019307165.1 Deltaproteobacteria bacterium
CTGGACGTGCATGAAGGGGACCGCTTTTTCTGGTTCAGTACCACCGGCTGGGTCATGTGGAACATCGTCCAGGGCTCCCTGCTGCTGGGCGCCGTCCCGGTCCTGTTCGACGGCAGCCCGGGATACCCCGACATGGGGGTCCTGTGGAAGCTTGCGGAAGAGGCCCGGCTGGTGCAGTTCGGAGCCAGCGCCGCGTTTATCACGGCTTGTATGAACGAATGTTTGACACCGTCCCGGGACTACGATCTCGGCACCCTGAAAACCATCGGGTCGACCGGGTCGCCGCTCCCGCCGGAAGGATTCGACTGGGTATACAACAACGTCAAAAAAGACGTGTGGCTGGCTTCCGTCAGCGGCGGCACCGACGTGGCGAGCGGTTTCCTTTCCTGTTCCCCGCTGTTGCCCGTGCATGCGGGCGAACTTCAGTGCCGGGGACTCGGGGTCAAGGCCCTGGCCTTTGATGACGACGGTAATGAATTGACAAACGATGTGGGCGAACTGGTGATCACGGAGCCCATGCCTTCCATGCCCCTTTTCCTGTGGAACGACACGGACGACAAGCGCTACCTGGAAAGCTATTTCGACATGTACCCCGGAATCTGGCGTCATGGAGACTGGATTAAAATCACCCCGCGGGGAAGTGCCGTCATTTCGGGCCGGTCCGATTCAACCCTCAACCGACAGGGGGTTAGGATGGGGAGCAGTGAAATCTACAGCGTGGTGGAAGACCTGGCCGAAATTGCCGACAGCCTTGTCGTGGGTTTCGAGCGGGAAGACGGCTATCACATGCCCCTGTTCGTGGTCCCCGCGGAAGGGGTCGAACTGGACGATGCCTTGAAGAAAAAGATCAATCGGAAGATCCGTTCCGGACTATCACCGCGCCATGTGCCGGATGACATCATCGCCATACCCGAAGTTCCCCGCACACTGAACGCCAAAAAGCTGGAGGTCCCGGTCAAGAAGATCCTCATGGGCGTTCCCCTGGCAAAGGCGGTGAACGTGGATTCCATGGCCAATCCCGACGCCATCAGTGTCTTCGTAAAGATTCAGGAAAAGGGGTTTGGCTGAGAACGGAAACGGTCATCGCTTCTTTAACAGTTTGCCCCACTCCTCGTCATAGGGATGAACGGCATCGGTTTTTCCATTTTGGTTCACCACCGGATGGTCCTCATTAACCCATCGGAATATACCTCCCCGGAGATTTGAAAGGGAAAGTGCGCCTGCCGCCAGGGCCGGGTCCAGCACCTGCATAAGAAAACGGGAGCTTCGATCGCCGACAGAGCAGTAAAAGACCAGGTGCTTTCCCTTGACGGCTCCGCCGTATGTCTTTATGAATTCCTCCTCGCTCATCTCCGGGTCCACCCAAACGGCCCCGTCGATGCGGCTGACATCGTATTCCTCTCTTGCTCGAATGTCGAAGAGAAGAAAGTCCGAGTCCCGGTTCGAGGCAAGCGCTTCGGCCAGGACCTCGTGCTTCATGTGGTTCACCGGATATTTCAGGTCCAATCGCTTTTCCACCAGCCAGAGGGAAAACTGGGCCTGAGACGGCCGTGGACAGGCCAGCAACAACAGGGAAATCAGAACGACCGTTTTCCAGTTACCTGATTTTCCGTCAAAATATCTGCGGAGTACTACGGGTTTTCGGACCATTTTTACTCTAATGATTAAAGCTAGATAGAATCTATTTTTCAAGTGCCAGTTTAAAATCCGCAATCAGGTCTTCAGCAGCCTCGATCCCGACCGACAACCGAACGAGACCGTCCGTGATGCCCAGGGCCTCTCGGTCCCCGGCCGAAAGGCCGGCATGGGAGGTGGCAGCCGGGCGCGTTATAAGGGTTTCGACGCCCCCGAGGCTGGGGGCGCCGATGGGCAGGGCGACCCTTTCCATGAAACGCTCCGCCGCCTCGGTATCGCCTTTCAGGTGGAAGCTCAGCATACCGCTGAATCCATCGAACAGTTCCCTGGCCCTCTGGTGGCGGGGGTGGCTTTCCAGTCCCGGATAGTTGACGTTTTTGACGGCCGGATGGGTTTCCAGGAAACGGGCCACCTTCAAGGCGTTCTCATTATGGCATTTCATCCGCACCGCAAGGGTCTTTATTCCCCTGTGGAGCAGAAAGCAGGCATGCGTGTCCAATGACCCGCCAAGATGGTTCAGGCTGTGGGTGATTCGCTCAATCGCCTCCCCTCCCCCGATGACGGCCCCTGCCACGATATCCGAGTGACCGTTCAGGTATTTGGTGCAGCTGTGAAGAGAAAGGTCAAATCCCACGTCCAGGGGTCGGAAGTTGAACGGGCTGGGAAAGGTGTTATCGATCATGGAAACAATGCCATGGCTTCGCGCAAATTCCGCCAAGGCCCGGAGATCGGCCACCTCCAGGAGGGGGTTGGTCATCGATTCCACAAAAACCGCCTTGGTTTCCGGGCGAAGCATGGCCTCCCACGTGTCCGGGCGGTCTCCGTCAATAAAATCATAGGACATACCCAAGCGCTCGAAATCCGCCGTAATAAAGTCGTGGGTCCCCCGGTACAGGCATTTCTGGGCCAACAGATGATCCCCGGCCCCCAGAACC
>JAFDKD010000762.1 GCA_019307165.1 Deltaproteobacteria bacterium
CTTGAGAAGTTTGTAAGACAGCCAGGGCGTCACCAGAAATGCGACAACGGTGCTGACCGTAACGCTCACCGGCACGTTGAAAGCCATGGGCGCCATGTAGGGACCCATCATTCCGGTGATGAAATAAAGCGGCGCAAAGGAGATAATGATGGCGACGGTGGACATGATCAAGGCGGACCGGATCTCCCCCATGGCCAGAATCACGCCCCGCCGCCCCGGGTGCCTCCCCGTCTTCATGTAACGCTCGATATTATCCACTCCCGTAATGGGGTCGTCCACCAGCAGCCCCAGGGCGAGGATGAGCGCGAAAAGGGTCACCCTGTTTATGGTGTAGCCCGCATACAGGCCCAGCAGCAACGTGACGCCGTAACAGACCGGAACGGCCAGGCCGACCACCAGGGCGGCCCGCCACCCCAGGAAGATCCCGATGAATACGGTCACCGTCAGGACCGCCGCAAAAAGGCTGGAAACCAGGTTGTTTATCTTGTCGTCGGCCGTTTTTCCGTGATTTCGGATAATTCGATAATGCACTTCGGGGGGGAAAATGTTTTGCTTGAGCCGTGCAAAATAATCCTCTATCTCCCCCGCCACCCAAACGGCGTTGGACCCCTTCTTTTTGGCAATGGATATGGCCACCGCCGGATAGAAGGCCGCGTCCGCTTTCCCCCGGCCGTCGGCCGGGCCGAACCCGATCCATGTGTAATGAGTCGGTTCTGCGGGCCCGTCCATGACACGGGCCACGTCCTTCAGATACACGGGCACGCCGTCCACCACGTTGATGACGAGGTCTCTCAATTCATCGGCGCTTTGAATGAATTTACCGGCCTCGACCACTATTTCCCGGTCCTGCGCCTGGATCGCGCCGGCGGGCAGCAATCTGTTGGAGACCTGGATGGCCCATGCCACGTCCAGGGGGGCGGTCCCCCGCGCAGCCAGGGCTTCCGGGTCCAGCTCGACCCTCATCCGACGGGGCCGCCCGCCCCTGACCAGAATCTTATTGGTGTTTGTTATGGACTGGAGATCGTGTTCGATTTCTTCGGCGAGGCGTCGCAGTTCGTGATCGCCGGTACGATCGGGCTCATCGCTCCACAGGACCGCCACTATGATGGGGACGTCGTCGATTTCAACCGGCTTGACCGCCCAGGACCGAACGGCAGAAGGAATCCGGTCCTTTTCCGAGTACAACTTGTTGTAGATCTTGACCAACGAGTCCACCCGGTCCTCTCCCACGAAAAAGCGGACCGTCACCACACACTGCCCGGGCCGGGACATGGAATACACATACTCCACGCCGTCGATTTGATAGAGGATTTTTTCCAGGGGCGTGGCGATCTGGCGTTCCACCTGTTCGGCGCCCAGGCCGGGCGCCGCCACCAGCACGTCCGCCAAGGGTACAATGATCTGCGGTTCCTCCTCGCGGGGGGTGACGAGCAGCGCAATAAAACCCCCCGCAAAGGCCACCAGCAGGAACATCAGGGGCAGCGGCCCCTGCATGGCAACGGAAAGCATGCGGGACAGCCAGTCCTCTTTATGGGATGAGGGATCGGTCATAACTGACTATCGGTAATTGGGATATCTGGAATTATAGAGAATCCAACGAAGAATATTCAAGATGATTTGCAAGGCGTTACTGGAACGGGGGGACGGAAGGCAGAGGGCAAGAGACAGATGGCAGAGGTCGGAAATCGGGGGTCAGCCTGAAAAACCAAATAAATTCAAAGCCTTACTTTCAGATTGGCCAACGGTCCAAGCATGAGCAAGGAACAGGAGCGAAGATCGGGGCGAGATCAACGACACACAACCCACAACTAACAACGTACTGCTGATGAAGTCAGCTTGCAATGGGCGGCATGCCGTTGACGCCGAAAGATCTTTTTTTTCAACCCGACAAACTCAACAAACCCTAAAGATCGCGGTTGAAACCGCTCCTGCGCCGATCGACTTGCTCCTCCCCATCAATGTCGCACCTGCCCGAACCCTCTTCGGTAAGGGAAACCATCCCATCAAATCCGGATCCGCAGGGGGCTGAATGAAACAGCTAGGGATTGACCTTTCGATTTGTCAGTTCGGCCATCGCCTCGGACTTCAGGAGCCACTCTCCAACCTCGGGCGCTTGATTCTCGAAAAGCAGAACGGCCGAACTGAACGCCTTGGGTCGGTCGATCTTGACTTCAAAATCCCGGCCTTCCTTGGAAAATGTGACCCGGTAGTCTCCCGCGGGCACGACTTCCTTGACCTCCTTCCGCTTATTTTTCATCAGGCGGTCATAATAGTCCTGTGTCTGGACCAGGATTTCCCCGATGACTTTGGCCTGTGAGGGCGTCAAGGCAACCGAGGCGATTTTTCCCCCGGGGCTGCCGACGATGATCCACAAGTGCTCCTGCGTTTTCTCTACCCTGATGGAAACACTCCCCACCTTGGCGACATGCCAGGTAAAGACATAGTCCTGAATACGCATCTCTTCCGCTGCGGCGGCGCCGGACCAAGCGACAATGGCCAAAAGCACTGCCGAAAAAACGATTTTTTTCATCATGATCACCTCTCCTTTCGGGGTTTATATATAACGACCT
>JAFDKD010000763.1 GCA_019307165.1 Deltaproteobacteria bacterium
GCCGAGAACAAATTGAAAGTGCAACGGGTCTTTCAGTTTTCCCTCGTCTCGCATTCGCAGGGAGGTGATCATCATGCCGGAATCAAATATCTCAATCTCCGGCTTCACGCCTTTTTCATTCATCATTTCGGCGGCGGCATCCAGAAAATCGGGGGGATTGCTGAAAACGCCGCCTCCCAGATTTATGGAGCCGGCGTCAAATGAGGCCAGTTCCGGCTTAAGTTCCAGGGGCGCCAGACGCTCCTCCACCGGTAAATTTCTTCCTGGAATGCCCGAAGTCGTGAGGCACAACACCAGGTCGGTTTTTTCTCTCAACGAATCGACGACCTGTCGGAATAGCTCCAGGTCCTGCCTCCCCAGGCCGGTATTCGGGTCGCGCACATGGATATGGACAATTGAGGCGCCCGCATTCCAGCACTCGATTGAGGACTGAACGATTTCCTCGGGCGTGTACGGGATATAGGGCGCAATATCGCGCAGCATACGGCTGCCGGTGATAGCCGCCGTTATGATTAACTTGCCTTCGGGTGACTGCGTCCTGTCTTCGATTATCGATTGCATATGACCTCTTTTCTTATGGGGAACTGTTACGAGATATGATCTCAAAAAACATTTATCTCTTGTGTGGTTCAAATCGCAGGCATCTTGAATGCTCTAGAAATATCGGTAATGCCGATTTTTTCCTTAGTCAACAAGAAAATGGAAATCATGAATAGGAGGCCTGGCCTCTTTTTTCGTCGCGCTTATTTGTTTGAGATGATAATTAAAAAAGGATTCGAGGGTTCAAGGATTCAAGGATTCGAGGGGTCAAGGGGGCAAGGGATCGATAGAACCAGAAAAGCCTGTGAATGACACTCATCTAGGCCAACGGAGTATCCATGAGCACACACATCTATGAAGAGACCTACCGGGACTATCTTGCCCAGCTGAAAGGGATGGATGTGAGCAATCTTCCGGAGCGGCTGGGTGTGGAAATTGAGGGGAATGATATTCGAATTCCGCTTTACGGCATGCCTTATACGGTTTTCGACGGGGGCGTCATTGATCCCCACGGCAGGCAGCCGTCCCTTGACGTGAGCGTCATCCTCTTTAAATATCTTCTTCTATGCCCGGCTTTCCCACCCAAAGGCAGCGATTGGGTGGCGTACCGGGATATGAAAGACACCGGCCCCCTGACGGTATTTTTCGACAACGATGTGGAACGGATCATATCGGATCATTTTGCGGGGCGCCCCCAGGCGCTCACGGATGCGAGCCGACAATTGGGCGCCTATCCCTCTGAATTGGACGTGAAATATGACGTTGTTGCGCAGTTCGACGGGCTTCCCAGGGTGCCGGTGCTGATGCTCTTCAATGACGGGGACAACGAGTTTCCGGCCAAGTGTTCCGTCCTTTTCGAACGCCGGGCCGAACAATACCTGGATCCCGAAAGCCTGGCCATGCTGGGGAGTTTTCTGGCGCATCGGTTGAAAAAGGCGGACAGTCGTAGACAGGGCACCTAGGCGCAGGAGCCAGCTTCGAAGCCACCCCTACACATTGAATATTGAACATTGAGTCAGGAAAACATGGACATTTTAGACAGGATAAAAATGTTTTCCTGCCGACTTGACAAGGGGAAAACACCTCAGGATATTTTCCCCTCCTGACGCCTGCTTGTCGGAGCGTAGCGGAGATCCCGCCGTTGTTGGGCAGGGCCGTAGCAGACCAAGTTTTTCAGATGGGAATTGGATATGGGCAATAAACCGTCGCCTACAAAAAATAAGGCCATTGCAGGGTTCAGCGATCATGTTTCATTCGGCAAGGCGGCCTTTTTCAGGAAATACGGCATGAATTTCGTCATGGGCCGGCGCGAAGGCCCATATCTGTGGGACCTGGACGGAGACAAGCGCCTCTTCAACCTGCACTGTAACGGCGGCGTATTCAACCTGGGCCACCGCAACCGGGAACTCATTGACGTGCTCAAGGCCGCTCTGGATGAATTCGACATCGGCAACCACCACCTCATGAGCAAGGCCAGGGCTGACCTGGCCACCCTTTTGGCCCGTCTCATGCCCGGGGACCTGGATTATACGGTGTTCAGCGTAGGCGGCGGCGAAGCCGTGGACCTGGCCTTCAAGGTCGCGAGGGCGCATACCGGGCGAACGAGAATCATTTCCGCCAGAGGCGGGTATCACGGCCACACCGGCCTGGCCCTGGCCGCCGGCGATGAAAGATACCGAAAGCCTTTCGGGCCGCCGGCCCCGGGTTTTATCCAGGTGCCCTTTGCCGACGCGGACGCCCTGGACAAAGCCGCGGACGCGGACACGGCCGCCGTGATCCTCGAAACCGTACCCGCCACCCTGGGCATGCCCGTGCCGCCGGACGGCTACCTGCATTCCGTTCGCCGGATCTGCGACCGGAAGGGCATCCTGCTCATCCTGGACGAGGTTCAGACCGGCCTGGGGCGGACCGGCAGGCTCTGGGGATTCCAGCACTATGACATTATCCCCGACATGGTGATCCTGGGAAAAGGCCTGTCAGGCGGGCTGTACCCCATTGCGGCCACGATCATGAGAAAACCGTTGGAGG
>JAFDKD010000764.1 GCA_019307165.1 Deltaproteobacteria bacterium
CGCTGGTGGACAAGGTCACACCGGGCCAGAAAGACCTCAAGAAACGCCTCATGGTATTCCCCCTGATCGACGATGCGGGTTTCGGCCCTCAGACCACTGCCCGGTTCAACAGGGCGTTCCTCGACCGTTTGGCCCAATCGCCCTATGTCGTGCTTCAGGAACCTCTTGATACAGGGCCTTCGGTCGGTAGGGGCAAATCGATCCGCTTCGGCGCCGTTCTTGACGCAGAAACAGTGGCACGGACGCAGGCCATGGGCATAAACTGGGCGCTGATCGGCATTATCCAGCCCTTCGAGATGACGAACAAGAGAACGGGCATCTGGCCCTTTAGGGGCAACAAAGCCGATTATGAGGTTTCCGTGGCCATTACCGTGGTGGATATCACGAATACCACCCTTTTGCTTACCCGGCAGGAGTCGCGGAGTATTCGCTTTGACTCGGAGGAGGTGGATCAACGGACGGAGCAAATCGTCCGGGAGGAGGCCATCGCCGAAGACATGCCCAAGATCCTCAAGAAACAGGCCAAGGCCGTGATCAAGGCGCTTCGGAAAAACCGTTGGAAAGGCAAGATCGTGCAGGTGACCGAGAAGACCATGCGGATCAATGCGGGCCGCGATGTGGGGCTCAAACCGGGGCACCGCTTCGATGTCTTTGCTCCGGGTGAAACCGTCACCGCCAAAGGCGGCAGGAATCTCGCGATTCTGGGGGAGAGAGTCGGACAAATTGAAGCCGCGTCCGTCGAGGAAACGGAAGCCACGGCCATTCCGGTTTCAGGCGAGAACTTCAGGGCGGGGTTGATTATACGGTCCAGGTGATGATCGTTTAAACACGATAAATCTCCCTCGCCGCTCTTCGCCCCTTGCCACGGCGTAGCTGCCCTTTAGCGGAGCCGGGTCCGCTCTCTGCCCTCTGCCCTCTGCTCTCCGCCCTATTCCTGAAGCATCTCCTTCGCGTGCGCCACCGCCCGGGGCGTAATCTCCCGCCCGCCGAGAATGCGCGCGATTTCCCGAACCCGTTCCGCCGGGCTCAATGCCTCGATTTGCGTACGGGTCCGCCCGTCCGACACTTCCTTTTTCACCAGAAAATGGGTCTTTCCCCGGCTGGCGATCTGGGGCAGATGGGTGATGCAGACGACCTGCTGATAATCGGCCAGATCCAGGAGCTTCCGCCCTACAACATCCGCCGTGGCGCCGCTGATGCCCGAGTCCACCTCATCGAATATGATGGTTTCCACGGATGCCGTCCTTGAAAGGATCGTCTTGACCGCCAGCATGATCCTGGATAATTCTCCTCCGGAGGCGATCTTCGAAAGGGGGCGAAGCGACTCCCCCACATTTGCGGAAATCATGTATTCGACCCGGTCCATGCCCTCGGCCCGGACACCGTCGATACCGGGTACGGATTTTTTTCCGTTTTGTATTGATTCGGTTTCGAATTGCACGCGGAATCGGGTCTCTTTCATATGGAGTTGCCGAAGTTCCTTTTCAACCGCCTTTTCGAGCGCCCCGGCGGCCTTTTTTCTTTTCCCCGACAGGGCCGCCGCCATGCGGCCGATCTGTCGGGCGGCCTCCGCCTGCCGCTCCGTCAACCTCTCCAGTCGCTCCTTTCCCTCCTCCAGGCCGGCTTCCGAGGCCGACAGCCCATCCCGTGCCCGAAGTACGTCATCAAGGGTGTCCCCGTATTTTCGTTTAAGACGGCCGAGAATTTCGAGTCGATCCTCAATGCGCTCCAGGCCCTGCGGGTCCATGTCGATGCTGTTTCTGAACTCCCGCAGGGACAGACCTGCATCCTCCAGCCTTGCCTCCATATCCACAAGGGCGTCCCGGACGGGTCCCAGGCGCTCGTCCATCTCCGCCCCTTTGGCCAGCTGCCTTGCGCAGCGGGAAATGCGACCCAGGACGGAATCCTGGCTCTCATACAGGGTCTGGTAGCCCTCGGAGGCAATCTCGAGAAGGTCTCCCGCATGTCGGAGTCGCCGCTTTTCCGCGGACAACTCGGCATCTTCCCCCGGCTGAACAGCGGCCTGTTCGATCTCCCGGATTTGAAAGCGGTTCAGCTCGCGGCGTTCTTCCTTTTCGGCAATCTCCCTTTCCAGACGCCGGATCGCATCCTGCTCCGACTGGTATGCTCGAAAGCGATCCGCCAGCGTTTCGCGCTCTCTCGAGAGTCCCGCGAAATCGTCCAGCAGATAAAGATGCTTGTCCGGGTTGAGCAACAGCTGGTGCTCGTGCTGCCCCGAGATGCTGATCAGCCCGGGCCCCAGCCTTTGAAGCATCTGGAGGGTGGCCATGGCGCCGTTGATGTGAATTTTGTTCCGACCTTCCTTGAAAATGACCCGCTGGATCAGCAGTTCGCCGTCGAGCGGAATCCCGAGGTCCGCAAACAGGAACGACAGGGCCGGGTTCTCGGGAACGGAAAACAGGGCCTCCACCCGGGCCTCGTCGCACCCGCTCCGTATGAGATCCGAGGACGCCCGCCCGCCCAGGATCAGGTTGATGGCATTGATAATGATCGATTTGCCGGCGCCGGTCTCTCCTGAAAGGATGTTCAGCCCGGACGCGAGCG
>JAFDKD010000765.1 GCA_019307165.1 Deltaproteobacteria bacterium
ATACTGCAGTCGACGAGTATTCCTATTCTCGGGGCAAAACTGTCTATATCCATCCCCCGCTTAAGCAGTTCCCGAACAACATGCCTGATTTCGATAAAACTTAAGGCCATCTCCTAAACGACGTCTAAGCCGGCTTCGCAATAAAAGTAGGTAGTTTGCAAGAAAGAATGATACTTGGGCATGAACTTGGTACAGAATTCTATCGTATCACAACCAAGTCTGACTCTGAGATCAACGGGCATATGAACGGCGAATCCACAGTCTTCGCCGAAGAGCGGGGCATTAACTACCGAGCCTCGCAGGTTTTCAGGGGGAATATTATTCTCCTTGGCGATAGTAAACAGGGCCGGTATGAGAAAGTATGACCAGATCGAATTCGAAATCGTAACGGCGTCTAATGGAAGATCATGCCACAGCTCCCTGAAGTCCTGCAGACAGCATAGAGAGACCCCCGTGGTCCCTATGGAATTGGCCGCCAGGGGGTGATCCGGATCAACGAAAGTCTGGGAAGGGCTGTCCGCGACAACATCGATCCCGCTTTGGCCTTTTGAAATGAGGTACTTGAGTTGTTGATTTGATGTGGACGGTTCTCCCTCTCCGGACAGTTCCCTCTGAATCCATCCGGTCTTCCCGAACAGATCCAGTCGTATCCCCCGTGTATAGGGATAATCCCCCGGGGCGTTGAGGTCTTTGTCATAATCAAAGTTTTTTAAGTCTTCGGGGCTATAGACTTTATTTAGCGGTATTTTCGATCGAGTATATTGTTCCGTCATGTTGAACTTCCCCTCTGCTTCAACTATTTTCCGGTTTATTTGCCCGTGTGCGAATATACAAAGCAAGAAACGCACCAACGATGCCTAAACATTATATCATATTGATTTTTATAGTATTTTATACGGAACGTGAAAATTGCCATAGCGTCTGTATTGTCGTTATACAGGCAGTATCGTCGGTATTCCGCCAATGCTGCTTGACTGCCTTATGGGTATGCCATAAACTGAAGACCAAAAAAGGAAAACGGCAACATGGATGGAAAAAAAGGGGTGTTCTCTCCGGACCAGTGGCGCTTTTTGGCTGGGCTGGAAGCGTGCGGCGAGCCTGTGCCGCTGGATACTGCTAAAGCCCTTGTTCCCGTAAAACCGAGGGCGCGCGAACAACTCATCAACCGGTGCTATGAGCTGGGCTGGATAGCAAGAACTCCAGACAATCGCATCGGCCTGACACAGGATATACCCGATGCCGTCAGGTGCAACATTAAACGCCTCAATACACCTGAGCAAGTGGCCCTTGTTTTTGAAAGGATCCGCGTCAAGGGCCATACTCAGCGGCTGAGCAAGCAGGCGCTGATCAAGCTGTCATCGGATTCGGGCAAGGTGGAAGAGGCTGCGGATATAGAGTTGGATTTGGCCCACGAGTTTCTCAAACAACGAAAGCATGAGCAAGCTCATCAACTCCTCAGCCGGGCCGTCGGTCGGTTGCACACATACATCGATGGCGGGGGGGACGACAGAGACCGCGTGTTTGTGGAAGCGGCCATCGAATTATCCTGCCTGTCTTTTGCCATAGGCCGGGGGATGCAGAGGCTTTTGTCCTACCTATGGAAAGCGGTTGAACTGGCGGAGACGACCGGTAATGTGCGATCGCACGCCTTGGCCTGCCTTCACCTGGGCCGCCTGCTGGCTAATTTAGACAGACTACCCGAAGGACTCAACCTGCTGGCCGCCGGCAAAGAAGAAGTAGAACGTATCGGGGATCCCGACATTTTAAGAGCGGCCGCTGAGTTTCTTGGGCTCTATTTTTTTTTTTTTTTCCGACACAAAGATGCTTTAATCCATTTCGAACGGGCCGAACAACATTTTGCACAGGTGGAAGACCGCGTTCTGGTGTATCCAATGACCCTCTGGACTTTGGGGATGACCCTTTTTTTCACGGGCCAGGTTTCACGCGCCCTGGGTTTTTTTCAAAGCTATTGGCATTCAGCCAAGGAGTTGGGTTTGCCCGCCGTAGCTTCAATCGCCAGGGCCTTTCTTGGGTTCTCGCTGGCCGTGGCTCGGAAGAGGCGTGAAGCCCTCTTTCATTTGGAGGCGTCGCTTAAGGAAGCGCGTGAGAGCAGATACGCATATTCACTCGGTATTGCCACGGACGGAATGGCGATTCAATCTTTCAACGAAGGGGATTTGACCCGCTCGTTCGAGTTGCTCCGGTCAACGATGGTCGAGGGTCGAAATGTGAAATATTCCCTGTTCCATCTGAATCAATACATCCTCGATATGCTGGCCGCATTTCATCATCATGGTTTTGAGCCCATTGCCGAAGGTTGGGGTTACAAGGAACGCTTGAAACAAGCCTTGAAAGAGCAGAACGTAACGCAGCGGGGTATTGCCTTGCGTCTTCGGGCAGAAGAGCACTTGCGGTCCGGTATGAGCGCCTCACGGGTAATGGAGGACCTTGCAGCCAGTAAAAATCATCTTCAAAGCGCCGGCGCCATATTTGCCTTAAACGATACATTGATAGCGATTGCCCGCCTGAAACTTCACGAAGATGCACACGAGGAAGCAGGGGTC
>JAFDKD010000120.1 GCA_019307165.1 Deltaproteobacteria bacterium
CCCTCTTCTCATTGCTCACTTGGATTGGTGGATTGGGGTCGAACCAAGCTATGTTTTTGATATGAAAGATTTATCTCTCCAAAAATAGGTGCTTTCAGGCCTTAAACCATCGTTTTCAGGGTCGAAAACACGCCTGTAAAGAACTGCCGGTTCTCAAAGCGACGTCACAGAGCAGAATATGTTAAGAAATATCGACAAAATAAGCTAATTATGATACGTCCGAAAAAGCTAAATATTGCACAACACTGAAAGCTAGCAAAAATACGGCCAAAGACCGAGGCCGAGCAATTGGAGCTGTAAAGGGCAGCCCGGCCCAAGACGGCTTATCACCCATTATATATGTAGGAGTGCTTTTGTGAGTTGGGATCGAGAGATCGACGAGCTGCATCATCGCACTGAATTGGCTCACCGTATGGGCGGTGAGGAGAAGGTGGCGCGGCAGCATGAATTCGGCAAGATGACCATACGCGAGCGGATCGACGCCATGGCGGACAAAAAGTCGTTTCACGAAATCGGCGCCCTGGCAGGTGTGGCGAAGTACGATGAGAATGATGAACTGATCGAGTTTACGCCATCCAATTTCGTATTCGGGACCGCTGAGATCGACGGCCGGCCGGTGGTGATTTCCGGCGACGATTTCACGGTGCGCGGCGGATCAGCCGACGCTTCCATTTTCGCCAAACGCCTTCGCTCAGAGGGTTTGGCCCATGAATTGCGGCTCCCGCATATCCGGCTCGTGGACGGCATGGGCGGGGGCGGTTCGGTCAAGACCATCGAGATGGCAGGCCGCACGTATATTCCGGAAATGCGTGGCTGGGACATCGTGGTCGACCACTTGGGTGTGGCGCCGTCGGTATCTTTGGCCCTCGGTTCGGTCGCCGGGGCCGGGGCTGCGCGCGTGGCCACCAGCCACTACTCGGTCATCGTGCGGGACACCGCGCAGATGATGATCGCCGGCCCGGCGCTCGTGGAATGGGCCAGCTTAGGAGACCCGTCCAAAGAAGAGCTGGGGCATGCCCGCATTCACACCAAGAACGGCGCCATCGACGATGAAGTGAACAGCGAAGCGGAAGCCTTCGAGAAAGCTCGCCGATTCCTGTCGTACTTGCCTAGCAGCAGTGATGAACTGCCTCCGGTCATCGGAACCGATGACGATCCGAAACGACGGGATGAGTCTCTATTGAAGATTATCCCTAAAAATCCGCGTCAACCGTACAAAATGCGCACGCTGATCGAGTCGGTCGTAGACCGAGGATCTTTTTTCGAAATCGGCCTCAAATGGGGCCAATCCATGATCTGTGGATTTGCTCGACTGGAAGGTATTCCCGTGGCACTCTTCGCCGAAAATCCTCATATCTACGGCGGCGCCTGGACAGCGGACGGTTGCCGCAAACTAACCCGTTTCATCGATCTGGCCTCCACTTTTCACCTGCCGTTGGTTCACCTGGAAGACTGCCCCGGTTTTCTGATCGGCAAGGAGGCTGAAGAAGCCGGGACGATCCGCCACGGTTCACAGACCCTGGCCGCACTCATGCAGTCTCCAGCCCCTTTCTGCTGTGTTGTCGTACGCAAAGCCTTTGGCGTGGCCGGTTGCGCCAACCGCAAAGAAGGCAGCTACCATTTTCGTTATGCCTGGCCGTCCGGAGACTGGGGCTCGTTGCCTATTGAAGGCGGTATTGAAGTGGCGTACAAAGCGGAACTGGCAGAGGTGGATGACTATGACGCACATCTGGCCAAGATCAAAGAGAGACTGAACCGGGTGCGTTCACCCTTCCGTTCCGCGGAATTCTTTGAGGTTGAGGATATCATCGATCCTCGCGACACGCGCCCGATCCTGTGTCAATGGGTTCATCTGGCCCGTAAGGCGATCCAGCTGGTCCGCCCCTCGTTTTCCTATCGGCCCTAGCGCGGTTGCCACGGGAGTTGGAAGAGGGGGACAACGACCATGAAATTATCTGCTTCTTGACTCTTCAATGCTGAATTGCTGATCCTTATACACAGCGTCACAACAAATTGCGAATCGCTTGTTAAGATCGCCGGCGATAGAGCTATTTTGAAAAACTGTATTCTTTTAGGTCGTTATATATAGAAAGGAATATCTTCATGGGCCCTATCTCCACGCTGAAGCAAAACAAAAAGGGCATCCTTTCGGATGCCCTTTGTTTTTGAAATGGGGTGAGTGAAGGGAATTGAACCCTCGACCACTGAGGCCACAACCCAGTGCTCTACCAACTGAGCTACACCCACCATAGGTGTTTTCTTCCGAGAACCGCCCCGTATTCAGAACGTATTCCCGGACGGAATATGTAAATGTAGCATATCCTGATCGGGACATGCAAGTTTATTCCGGCCGAAGGTTATAGCCCCTTCCGTTAAGGCCCCCGGTGTGATAAGATTTACAGGAAATTTCACCGGTTAGGGTTTCGCGGCACCGCGCGCCGGTCCGGCGTAAAAGGAGAACGCAGGTGGACGACGACAAACAGGCCCTGTTCAGAAAAATCCCAAAGGTGGATCAGCTCATGCTGGACCCTCGCGCCGAGGAATTCGCGGCGACCTATCCGAAAAGCCTCATCCTGAGGGCCATACATGATGTCCTGGACGAGATCCGATCCGCCATAGGGGCAGGAAGCCTGGCGAACGGGTCCCGCCTTGAAAAGGAATCGGTCCTGTCGGCGGTGGCCGATACCCTCAGGACCATGAACCGGCCGAGCCTCAGGCCGGTCATCAACGCCACGGGAGTGGTGGTTCACACCAACCTGGGCCGCTCCATACTCGCGGAGCGCGCCCTGCGGCAGTTCAGGCCGCTGGCCGGCGGATACAGCAACCTGGAGTACGACCTGGAAAGAGGGGAACGGGGCAGCCGCTATGTTCATGTGGAGGAGATCCTCAAGGAACTGACCTCCGCGGAAGCAGCCATGGTGGTCAACAACAACGCGGCCGCGGTCCTCATCGCCCTGGAAACCCTGGCCAAGGGGCGCGACGTGATCGTTTCCCGGGGCCAGCTGGTGGAAATCGGCGGGTCGTTCCGCATACCCGATGTCATGAAAAAAAGCGGGGCCAACATGGTGGAAGTGGGGGCCACCAACAAAACGCATCTCCGGGACTACGAGGAAGTCATCGGACCCGATACCGCACTTCTCCTGAAAGTACACACCAGCAACTATCAGATTATCGGATTTACCCAGGAAGTGCCCCTTCCCGAACTGTCCGGGCTGGGAAAGCGGTACGGCGTTCCGGTGATGGAGGACCTGGGAAGCGGCTGCCTGGTGGATTTCTCAAAGGCCGGACTCCAAAGCGAGCCCACCGTGCAGGATGCCCTGTCGAGCGGCGCTGACCTGGTCACATTCAGCGGCGACAAACTCCTGGGGGGCCCTCAGGCGGGCATCCTCCTGGGCCGCAAGGATCTCATCGACGCCATCCGAAGAAACCAACTCAACCGGGCACTGAGGATCGACAAGTTGACCCTCCTGGCCCTTGAAGAGACGTTGCGGCTGTACAGGGATATGGACGCGGCCGTAAAGGAAATCCCCACGTTGAAAATGATCTTCCAGTCCTACGGAACGATTTCGAAAAAAGCGCAAAGGGCGGTGAAACGCGTGGGAAATATCAAGGGCAAGAACTTCTCTCTGCAACTCGCAGATGGAAGCTCCAGGGCCGGCGGGGGCGCCCTGCCCGCCATGGAACTGCCGAGCCGCCTGCTCAGCCTGGCCCCGAAAGGCCTCACCGCTCAATTCATGGAGTCGTGGCTCAGAAACTACGATCCGCCGATTATCTCGCGGGTTGAAAAAGAACACCTGCTCCTGGACGTGAGGACGATCCAGGAGAGGGAATTGAAGATCGTCGCCGAGGCAATCCGCGAACTGGACGGGCTTACGGCTTGAAATGGGTACGGAAAATTAAGGAAAGGGTTGAACCGAAATACGAACCAATCCATGGCGGGATGTAAAATCCCGCCTTACGGCGATATGTGTCCGCAATCGATCGAAATCGACTACGCGCACGAATGATGCCGGGTTTGCACGCGGGAGGTTCTGATCCGGACCCTGTCGCCCACTGAAGACCCCGAAGCACACAAAAAAAGGCGGGCGCCTATCACAAGGCCCGCCTTTCCTCTTGTACAGAGGTTCACACAGGGTGTTACGCCGGATTTCGGAAGTTACAGTTTTTCGTTGAGAGCCTTGCCCGCCCGGAATCTCACCACCTTCTTTGCCTTGATCTTGATCGTTTCGCCGGTTTGGGGATTTCTGCCTTTTCGCGCTTTTCTCTTGCTGACCACAAAGGAACCAAATCCTGCCAGGGCCAGCTTTCCTTCCTTCTTCAATGTCTTCTTGGCCACTTCGATGAACGCATTCAGGGCCCGTTCGGTATCGGCTTTGCTTAACTCGCTTTTCTTGGCGATTTCGGCGATTAATTCGGCTTTGGTCATGATATCCCCCCTTTTGCTCTTGTTGTGATTACCGTTAAACCTTCCCCTAACACCCTAAAACCTCATAAGAAAAGGCATTTCTTCCCTCGCCTCCCCCCCTTGAGTCACTTTCCGCACATGGGCACGGCCTAAGTGACGGGAACCGAAGTGCGTGCATGCCTGGAGAGGCTGGGAGCCGTAAATTAAATGTGTATCTAACATACGGCAATGACATTATCAACAAAAAATATGGTGGAAATCGCCTACTGACGCGCCTCTTGCAATTTCTTGGCGCATCTTCCAGAGAGATGGAGGATCTGTCCGGATAGGGATTTGGCGAACGCGGTCTCTGTTGACAAACACCTTTCAAAGCTATACTTTTCCGCATATGCGTCGATTCTTTCGACGGGAGGACGGACGTTGAAAAAAATCGTCGAACAAATACTCAATGACAGCCTCGATGCCACCGAGCGTTTTGTCGGGGCGATGTCGGCGGACCTGATTCTGCTTGCGGAAAAAATTGCCCTTGCATTTACAAGCGACCGCAAGCTCCTGATTTGCGGCAACGGCGGCAGCGCCGCGGATGCCCAGCATATTGCTGCGGAATTCGTTAACCGGTATGAATTGGAGCGACCGCCCCTGCCGGCCATGGCGCTCACAACGGATACATCCGTGTTGACCAGTGTGGGCAACGATTACGGCTTTGACCAGGTCTTTTCCAAGCAGATTAAAGCGCTCGGCCAGGCAGGAGACGTACTGCTGGCCCTGAGCACCAGCGGCAACTCCGGAAACGTTCTGCGGGCAGTCAAGGCAGCCCGGCGCCTGGGGATATACACGGCCGGATTCACCGGGGGCGACGGGGGAAAACTTAAGGACGCCGTGGATGCGGCATTTGTCGTGGATACCCCATCGACACCCAGGACCCAGGAGGCGCATGCCCTGGCCGGGCATATCATTTGTCACCTGGTGGATCACATTCTGTTTCAGAGCCATCTGACGGGCGGGAATTCAAACTCATGAGGATTGATCCATGGGCAAATGGGACCCCATATCCCTGAAGCACGTCAAGGGCTACCCTCTCAGCAAGCGCAACAGCAAGGTCAACGCCGATGACCTGGGAAGGTCGTGGACGGCCGGGGGTTCGTTTTCCCAATGGCTGAACACCCTGCCCGCCATTCTCGCCGGGAAGGACCTCAGGGACGCGGCCGTCCGTATCGCCCGATCCTCGGCCGCGGGCGGAACGGTTCTGCTGGGCATGGGCGCGCACGTGATCAAAGTGGGGCTGTCGCCCATACTGCTGGACCTCATGGAACGGGGGGTCATCACCGCTCTGGCCATGAACGGGGCGGGCATCATCCATGACACCGAACTGGCCATGGTGGGCGCCACATCCGAAGACGTGGCCGCGGAAATAGGATCGGGCGCTTTCGGCATGGCCGACGATACGGGCAGGTTCATCAACCAGGCCATTTCATTCGGGGCCAAGGGGGGCCTGGGCCTGGGCAGGGCCGTGGGGCGCGCCCTGGTTGAAGCGGATTTTCCCTACAACCGCTTCAGCCTGCTGGCCGGGGCGTACAACATGGACATACCGGTGACGGTCCACGTGGCCATGGGCACGGACATTATCCACGCCCATCCCGGCGTGGACCCCGCCGCTATAGGCGAGTCGTCGCATCTGGATTTCCGCATCTTCACGCGCCTGGTTGCTTCGCTGGAAGGCGGTGTATTCATCAATGCGGGATCTGCGGTCATTCTGCCGGAGGTGTTTCTCAAGGCCTTGAACCTCGCCAGAAACCTGGGCCATACCGTCCGGGACGTGACCACGCTGAACATGGATTTCATCCGGCACTACCGGCCCATGACCAATGTAATCCATCGCCCCACCATGGATGGCGGCAAGGGGATCAGCCTGGTGGGTCATCACGAAATCATGATTCCCCTTCTGGCGGCGGCCGTAATCGAAGAACTGGCGGGCGCTCAGGTCGATGAGGGTGACGGGGGGTAATCTTCGAGCACGGCATGAATCCGGGCCGAAGCGAGACGATTTGGGGTTTATTTATCAAAATATTAATAAACAGCGATTCCGGGTATGCGTCCATTATAGCGGAGTAACGATGATGCAACGGGCGATCCTTAACTTACGGAGTGCTGTTTATTAGGAGCAAGCAATCGTGCCTATATATGAATATAAATGTACAATGTGTGATGAAGAATTCGAGACGCTGGTTTTCAGGAGCGACGAACCGGTAAGCTGCCCCCAATGCAACGGCAGCCATGTAAAGCGGCAGATGTCCGCCTGCGCATTCAAGAGCAGCGGCGAGTACACATCGTCTACCGGTTCGTCGGGCTGTGCATCCTGTTCGAGCACGAACTGCTCCAGCTGCCACTAGTTTTCAGCCGGAAATGGCTAATTTGCACAATCTCCGCGTCAGACTCGGATTTCAATCCTCGAAATACGTCATCATGTATTCCTGCGGTTGAAATCATCGTCTTCCTTGATCTTGTCCAAATTATCTTATTTCTGATCTGAAAACTGCGGAGCTAAATAAGGGAAAGGAGTCCCGGTGTTCCGGATCGGTTTCGGATATGATGCCCATCGTCTGGTGGAAGGCCGTGCCCTGATTCTCGGAGGCGTCGTCATTCCTCACGATCACGATCTCGGCCTGTCCGGACACTCCGATGCGGACGTGCTGACCCATGCGGTCATCGACGCCCTTATCGGCGCGTTGGGCGAGGGAGACATCGGCAGGCACTTTCCCGATACGGACGCCGCCTATGAGGGAATATCGAGCATGACGCTCCTCAGGAATGTGGCGTCCCTCGCCGCCCATGCGGGATACCGCTTGAACAACCTGGACGTCACCATCGTGGCGGAAAAACCGAAACTGGCGGCCTATCTGCCGGAGATGGAAAACATGACGGCCGATGCCCTTTCGTGCCCGACGGACCGTGTAAACATCAAGGCCACCACCACCGAAGGCATGGGATTCTGCGGCACAAGTGAAGGCATGGCGGCCTACGCCGTCGTCGCCCTTATCCGTCAAGGACACGAAGGCGGCAAGAAAGCGGGCTAATTTTTTTGACAGCATAACCCGGCTTCCCTAAAGGACAGCTTCCCTCTTCGTCCGTCGGGACGGACTACGCCGTGACAAGTGCCGCGGCAGGCAGGTGTCGGGTGCTTTTGTTCTTCGTTCCTGGTTCTTTGTTCATGCAGGGTGTTATCCGTTAACTGATAACCGAAATCCGACTTCAATCTTCAATTCGCAATCGCCAATAATCGATCATCAATAATCAATCCAAAGGGGGGTTCATTGGCGCTTAAGCTCTACAACACGGCTACCAGACACAAAGAGGGATTCATCCCTCTGGAAAAGGGAAAAATCGGTATTTACGTCTGCGGGGTGACCGTTTATGACCTCTGCCATATCGGACATGCCCGGTCCGCCATTGTATTCGACGTGCTGGTGAGGTATTTGCGCGCCAGGGGCCATGACGTGACATACGTGCGCAACTTCACTGACGTGGACGATAAGATTATCGCCAGGGCCAATGAGTTGGGAAAGTCCACCGACGCCCTGGCCCAGGAGTATATAGACGCCTTCTACGACGACATGGGCAAGCTCGACGTGCTGAAGGCCGATCGGGAACCGAGGGCCACCGAGCATATCGCCGGCATGATCGAAATGATCGAAACCCTGATCGAGCGGGGGAACGCCTATGCGGCGGACGGCGATGTGTACTTTTCCGTTGAGAGCTACGGCGGATATGGCGGACTGTCGGGCAGAAAGCTGGACGATATGGAAGCGGGCAGCAGGATCGCCGTGGACGACAAAAAGCGGCACCCCATGGATTTCGTGCTGTGGAAACCCGCGAAGCCGGGAGAACCCCAATGGGAGAGCCCCTGGGGTCCCGGGAGGCCCGGCTGGCACATGGAATGCTCGGTCATGAGCAATCATTTTCTGGGCGCCTCCTTCGACATCCACGGCGGGGGCAAGGACCTGCTCTTTCCCCATCACGAGAACGAAAGGGCCCAGTCCGTGTGCGCCAACGGCGGAGGCTTCGCCGCCTACTGGGTGCACAACGGGTTTGTTACCGTGGAATCGGAGAAAATGTCCAAGTCCCTCGGCAATTTCCTCACCATCCGGGATGCCTTGAAGTCTTACCATCCCGAGGTCCTGCGCATCTTTCTCCTGTCCAAGCACTACCGCTCCCCGCTTGATTTCACCGCCGCCGGGGTTTCCGATCTGCAGTCCGGCCTGGCAAGGATATACAGGACCCGGCAGCGGCTGAACGACCTCATCGGCCCTTCGGAACCGGCGGACGCCGCCTCCGGCGCGGCGCCCTTCCTGTCGGACGAAAACCCGTCCGCCGACTGGCGCGAAGACCCGTTTATGGAACGATTCGTTCAGACGCTGAACGACGACCTCAATACGGCCGGCGCCATCGGCCTCGTCTTCGAAAAGATCAGGGAAATGAACCGTGTCATGGATTCGGGCAACGGCGAACTCGACGAAGCGGCCCGCGCAAGTCTGTCCCGGGACCGTGCCATGATCTCCCTGGCCGGCCGCGTCCTGGGTCTGTTTCAACAGGACCCGGAAGCCTTTTTCAACGCCCTGTCCGAGGGGGCGCCCGAGGTCGATCCGGCTGAAGTGGAAACCTTGATCAGGGAAAGGACCGACGCCCGTTCGGCCAAGGACTGGGCACTGGCGGACCGCATCCGGGACCGCCTCAAGGACATGGGGGTCGTGCTGGAAGACGGGCCGGGGGGGACCACCTGGAGGCTGGATGTTTGAGATCGTCACGGACCTCGAACCGTGCGGAGATCAGCCTCACGCCATCGACGTCCTTTCGGAAGGCATCACCCGGGGTGAGTCCCATCTTGTATTGCTGGGAGTGACCGGTTCGGGAAAGACCTTCACCATGGCGCAGCTCATCGCCAGGGTGCAGAAAACCACGCTCGTCATCGCGCCCAACAAGACACTGGCCGCCCAACTCTACGGCGAACTGAAGGGTCTCTTTCCCAACAACGCCGTGGCATATTTTGTCAGCTACTACGACTACTACCAGCCCGAAGCCTATATTCCCCAGAGCGACACCTACATCCAGAAAGACTCCCACATCAACGAGCAAATCGACAAAATGCGTCACGCCGCCACCCGGGCACTGCTCGACCGGGACGACACCATCATCGTCGCCAGCGTCTCGTGCATATACGGCCTGGGGTCTCCCGAGGTCTACCACGACATGATCCTCTACGTGGAAAGCGGTTCGGAGTTGGCCCGGGAGGACGCCGTCCGAAAGCTGGTGGACATTCACTACGAACGCGGAGACGTGGACTTTTACAGGGGCCGGTTCCGCGCGCGGGGCGACGTGTTGGACGTCTACCCGGTGCATGAGGAAGACCGGGCCGTGCGGCTCAATTTTTTTGGGGACGAGGTGGAGTCCATACAGGAAATCGATCCCCTGACCGGCAGGGTGATCGGCGCCCTGAACCGGATCACCATCTACCCGGCCACCCACTATGTGACCACCACGGAGATCCGGGAACGGGCCATAAAAAACGTCCTGGAGGAACTGGATCAACAGATCGCCCGTTTTCGCGAACTTGGCAAGCTGTTGGAAGCCCAGCGGATCGAGGAACGGACCCGATTCGACCTGGAGATGATGGTGGAGATGGGCTACTGCCACGGCATCGAGAACTACTCCCGGCACCTGACCGGCCGCGCCCGGGGGGAGGCCCCGCCCACGCTCCTGGACTACTTCCCCAGGGACTTTCTGGTTATCATCGACGAAAGCCACATGACCATTCCCCAGCTGGTGGGCATGTCCCGGGGAGACCGATCGCGCAAGGAAAACCTGGTGCGGTACGGGTTCCGCCTTCCTTCGGCCCTGGACAACCGCCCCTTGAACTTTGAGGAGTTCACCGAAAAGGTCGGGCAAACCCTGTATGTATCGGCCACGCCGGGACCTTACGAACTGGAAAAGGCCCAGGTGGTGGCCGAGCAGATCATCCGGCCCACGGGATTGATCGATCCGGATATTGTTATCAGGCCCGCTGAAAACCAGGTGGACGAATTGCTCGAATGGATCCATGGGACCGTGGAGCGAAACGAGCGGGTCCTGGTGACCACGCTGACCAAACGGATGGCCGAGGACCTCACCGAATACCTGTCGGACCTGGGCGTCAAGGTCCGCTACATGCATTCCGACATCAAGACCATCGAGCGCATGGAAATCATCCGGGACCTTCGCCTGGGGGTCTTTGACGTGCTGGTGGGCATCAATCTGCTCAGGGAGGGGCTCGACCTGCCGGAGGTGTCCCTGGTAGCCATCCTGGACGCGGACAAGGAGGGGTTTCTCCGATCTGAGCGGTCGCTGATCCAGACCTGCGGGAGGGCGGCGCGGAACATCCACGGCACCGTGGTGTTTTTCGCGGATGAGATGACGGGGTCCATCCGAAGGGCCGTAGATGAATGCGAGCGGCGGCGGAAGCTGCAGGTGGTTTACAACGAACGGCATAACATCACGCCCACGACCATCACCAAAAATATCGACAACGTCCTGGGTTCTGCCTATGAGGCGGATTACGCGACCATGCCGGCCGTGGGTGAGTCCGAGGCCCCATACCGGACGCCGGGGGAATTGGATCGGGCTATCCGGGAATTGACGGACAGGATGCACACCGCGGCGGCGGACCTTGAATTCGAGAAAGCGGCGAGGCTGCGGGACCGGATAAGGGAACTGGAGGCCAGGGAACTGGAGGTACGGGCGCCGGAGTGAGGACAGACCCGGCTTCGCTAAAGGGCAGCTACGCCGTGGCAAGGGGCAGAGGGCGGAATACAGAAAATATCGAATGTCGAACAAGGAATGTCGAAGGGACGGTGGGGCAGGGGAATTCGGATTTCGGAATGCGGTTAATAGTTATCTGTTTTTAGGCAAGGGATAATCTTTGCCTTTTTCTATCCGAATTTTACTAAACTACTAGCCGATAAATATGAAAGTATCAATTTGTCCGCACTTGATGTTATCAAATCCTAAATTTTAATTTCTAATTTCTAAATGTTCAATTCTCAATCATCAATCTTCAACGCCTCCATGGTCTTTTCCAACGACGCCGGGTCCTCCACGTTCAGGGCGGGAATGCTCGGCGCAATTTCCCTGAGCATGTTGGTGAGCACCTTCTTCGGCCCCACCTCGATGAAAAGGTCCGCCCCGCCGGCCACGATTTTCTCCATGGCGCCCCGCCAGTTGACGGGCTGAAAAATCTGATGGTATCCCTCGTCCCGGATATGCCTCGGGTCCACGATGGCATCGGTGGTCACGTTGGCCACGATAGGCCGGGAGAGGATATCGAACGTGGTCTTGTTCAGCGCCCTTTTGAACTTTTCGGCGCCGGGACGCATGATGGGCGTATGAAAGGGCCCCTCCACCTTGAGCAGGGTCGAGGCCATGCCTTCGCTTTTCAGTTCCTTTGCCAATTCGCCCAATCGTTGCTTGGACCCGCCCACCACGATCTGCTTTTTGGTGTTGTTCACGGTGATGTAGACATTGTATTCCTTGCACTTGGCGCAGAGCTGGTCGTAGTCCAGTTCCTTTTTCCTGCCCAGAACGGCCATGAGCCCGGCGCCCGGGTACCCCTTCCCCACATCGGTCATGCACCTGGCCCTTGTTTGCACCAGATCCACGGCGGCCTCGAACGTCATGGCGCCCGTGATCAGCAGTGCCGTGTACTCTCCGAGGCTGTGCCCCGCGGCCAGGAAAACAATCAGTTCCAACCCCTGCGCCCGGCAGCTTTCTTCCAGTACGCGGTAACAGGCGTAAGACGTGACCATGATAGCGGGCTGCGTGTAAATGGTCTTGTTGAGGTCCGCCTTGTGCCGGATCACCGCACCGAGTGCATGTTTCTTGAAACACACGTTGGCCAGATCGTATCCGAGCACGTCGCTCGCTTTGTCATAAATGTCGCGGACAAAGGGATAGGTGTCGTAGAATTCCTTTCCCATGCCGATATACTGGGACCCCTGCCCGGGGCAAACCAACGCGATTTTCCGGTATTTCATGATGTGCCGCTCTGTTTCGGGTTGAACTTCGGAGCCGGCTGAAGGCCCGCCCCATTTCGCGTTAAGACGCCGCGCATGCCGTTTGTCGCACGAAGTCCGGAGAGATTAGTGAAAAAGGCATCAGGTGTCAAGTTGTCTTGCCTGAGCTTTGTCAACCATGAACGGGCTGCCGTTCCAAACGTTCACGGAGGGATATTTTCTCTCGCAACGCGCAACCGGCAACAAACAACTCACAAAGTCAGCTTTCAAACAACGTCTTCACCTCATCCGTCAACACCTTGCCCATGGCGTTTTTGGGCAGTTCGTCCACAAACCGGATTTCCTTGGGGCACTTCCAATCGTGAAGCTGCTTTTTGCAGCGGTCCTTGACGTCCTGTGCCTCGATCCCGTGTCCGGGTCCGGCGACCACGGCGGCCACCACCTTCTCGCCCCACCTGTCGTCGGGTATGCCCACCACGCACGATTCGGCCACGTGATCAAACCCGTTGATGACCGCCTCCACCTCCTTGGGCGATATATTTTCTCCGCCCGAGATGATGATGTGCTTGATACGGTCCGTCAGGTAATAATACCCGTCCTCATCCACATTTCCCAGGTCCCCGGTGCGGAACCAGCCGGCTTCGAAGGCGTCCGCCGTCTCCTCGGGCTTGCGCCAGTAGCCGGGAGAAATGCCCGGCCCCTTGAGCCGGATCTCCCCGGTTTCCCCCGGGGTCTTGTCCGCGCCGGATGCCGGATCGACGATCCGGGCCTCCAGACCGGGAAGCGGCAGGCCGATGGAACCCGGCTTGCGGGCGCCGTGGATCGGGTTGGAAAAGTTCATGCCGGTCTCGGACATGCCCTCGCGCTCCACCGGCTCCTTGCCGAAAACCCGCTTGATCCGTTCGAAGTCCCGGGGCAGCAGCGGGGCCGACCCGGAGGTCCACAGCCTGATATGGTCGAAGTCGTACCCTTTTCCCTCTGCGTAAGCGAGCAACTTGGCGTACATGGACGGGACGGCCATAAATACCGAGCACGCTTTCCCCCCGGTGTCGCCGACCAGGGCGCCCGTGACTTTTTCCGGGTCAAAGACATCGAGCATCGCCACGCTCGAACCGGCCATGAGCGCAGTGTTCAGGGCGAAGCAGAGCCCGTGGACGTGAAAGAGAGGGAGCGCGTGGCACAGCACGTCGGCCTCGGTGATTTCCCAAATCCGGATGATATTTCCGGCGTCGTGGACCAGGTTTTCCTGGGTCAGCACGGCCCCCTTGGGCGCGCCGGTGGTCCCCGAAGTATAGATGATGAGCCCGGGGTCTTCCGGCCCGATGTCGGCATCGGGGGCCCAATCCGGGCTCGACCTGAAAAAATCGATCTCCCGGTAGGGCCTGCCGGGATCTACAAGCAGGGTGCGACAATCCGGATCTATCTCGTCCACCACGGGTTTCTGGTCGGGCCCCAGCACGATCAGGGCGGCCTCCGCATCTCCGGCCAGATAGGCCATTTCCGCTGCCTTGAAACCCGGGTTGAGGGGCACGGCAACGGCCCCGATCTTTTGAAGGCCCAGGAACGCCGTCACCAGGACCAGCGATTTTTCCAGGTGCAGGATCACCCTGTCCCCCTTGCAAACCCCCATGTCCAGAAAGGCATGGGCCGCTCGGTTGGCGTCGCGGTCCAGGTCGCCGTAGGTGATGTCGGTCTCTATCCGGCCGTGCCGGAGAAAACGAATGGCCGTCTTGTCCCTCCGGGCGGCAAAGCTTTGCGCAAAACATTGGCTCAGGGTTTTGCAGGGCATATTGCTCTCTCAATAGTAAAAGCCGGGCACATAGAAAATAGGCTGAGGTTAAGGCTAAGGTTGAGGAAAAGAAAGGTTAAGGTTAAGGCTAAGCAAGGGTTCACAGAATGTACAATTCATTCTCTCAATCTCAACCTGGCGAAGCGTAGCGAAGCCGTCTCTCGACCTCAACCTCGACCTGGCGAAGCCACGGTCCGCACCTCCGCATTGGCATAGCCGGACAACTGGGACTTGGCCCAGAGGACCAGGTTTTGCAGATGGAATAAAAATATATCTCATGCGGTATTCCCTGTCCAATAAAAGGGGAACGGCCGTACTACAGCAGAGCCCTGATCCTCGGGATAGACGTCCGGCATGACGCCCCCCTATCCGAGGCTCTTCCGGGTTTTCAGTGAGTAAATATTGCATTAACAACCGCTCGTGCTCAGCTAAGCGGTGCTCGTGGTCGTGGTCGTAATCGAGGAGATCATGCAGTTCGGTCATGAGCAGCTTGACGTCTATCGGGTTTCACTCGAATACGCCGTCAGAGAGAGTTGGGCGCCTTACGGCGGATACGACAACGACAACGATGACAGCCAATTCAAACCATAATGAATCCCAATCCCTCCATGCTCTCTGCGCCATGTCATCGCACGTCGCAAG